>JBILKV010000378.1:0-6951 GCA_044376515.1 Chthoniobacteraceae bacterium
CGGTTCCGGTCTGCTGGCGCTCGCCTCTGCGGGCGGCTACACGGGAGGAACCACCGTTTCGGATGGGACGCTTCTCGCGCTGAGCCCGACGGCTCTGGGCACCGGACCGGTGCTTGTCAGCGGCGGCCTCTTGGACGCCTCGCAAATCGCGCTGCAGACCGGCAGTCTCAACCTCAGTGCCGGCACACTCAACCTTACCATCGGCCAGACCCTGGCCGCCTCGGGATTGGCGCAGATCAACGGACGGGTCAATGTGGGGGGAACGGTGTCTTCCGCAACGATGGGGCGTTACACTCTGCTCACCGGTACGGTCAGCGGCACTCCCGTGCAGGGCACGGTTCCGGAACCTTCGTTCTACTACCTCGGCACCACCGCGGGCAGCCTCAACCTGCAGCGGCGTGCCACGATGGGTACCTTTACTGCGACGCCGGTGGTGCCCTCGATCATCACCGGGGGCACGGTGGATTTGCTCGCCTCAATCTTTAACGCCGCACCGGTGCTTTCCGACCCCCTCGCGTTTGCCGTCGCCGGCCTCAACAGCGTGTCCGGCACCGGCACGGCCTCGGGGATCGCGCCGCTCTCAAGCGGGACCCTGGGCGGCCTGTGGTTCACGGGAACGGAGGTCGGACCGGGGAGGACCGGCACCATCGTTGCCACGGGCATCGACGTCACCAACGCCGGTTCGCTGCAGGCCACCGCGACCGTCGACGTCTATGGGCACGCGGTGCCGTCCTACCAGAGTGCCACCATCACGCTGGAAGATGTGATCGTCGGATACTCCGGGCGCGCTGTCGGCACCAACACACTCTCCCTCAGCAACACAGGCACCTACGCGGTCAATCTCAAGACCACCGGCACCGTGGACTCGGGCAGCGTTTCCATCAACAACCTCTCGGGCTTGGTCGCGAATGGTCCGGCGGGGTGGATTTCCGGTACGCTTTACGCCGGCCAGCAGGCCGGGATTTTCAGCAAAAACTTCGCCCTGACTTTCGCCGATGATTCCACGCTGAACGGCGCCCGTTCCGACAGCGGCACGTGGAACATCGCGGTCCAGGGAACCGTGTACGACCACGCCAGTCCGGTGTTCGCCGGCGGCACGCTTTACCTGCCGAATGTGCGCGTTGGCTATGCGGGCACCGTCGTCAGTACGGGCAGCCTGTCGGTGTCCAACGCGGCCAGCGCGAACGTGGACACCCCGAGGGTCAGCCTCAAGAGCAGTTCCACCACGGCGGGCACCTCCGGGCTTGTGTCGCTCGGCAACGTTGCCGGTCTGACGGCGGGCAGTTCCGCGATGCTCTCCGCCTCGCTGAGCCCGGGCCGGCCGGGCGGACCCATCAACGATTCCCTGACGGTCACCTTCGCGGACGACTCCTTGCTCAACGGCGCGCTTTCGAGTCTCGCCACCGGTACGGTGAACGTGGTTGGCGGCGTCTACCGGCTTGCCGTCGGGACGCTGCTCCAATCCGGCACGCTTTTCGCACCCGGAGCCACGCTGGACCTGGGCACGGTGCGTGTGGGAAGCCTCTTCACAGCGGGAAGTTTGGATGTTCGCAATGCCGTTACGGGTGGCGCCGGCTATTCCGAGAAACTCGATGCCACGCTGCTCTCCTCGGGCTCAGCCGAGGTTTCCGGTTCGGTTTCCCTGCTGGCCGCAGGGGCTGATGCGCTTGGGGCGCTGAACTTTGGGTTTGCGACGGTGACCTCCTCCACGGCGGGGCTCAAGTCGGGCACCGCAGTGGTCAGTTACCTCAGCAACGGCACCGGCACCAGCGGGCTGGAGACGGTGGCGGCAGGCTCCCAGACGGTCCACCTCACGGGCCGGGTCTTTAACACCGCCGTCGGCTCGCTCAGCGGGGGCACGACCGTCACGCTGGCGGCCGTGCGTGAAAACACCACTCCGTTCACGAGCAGGGCCCTTGAGGTGACCAACACGGCGCCCGTCGGCAACTTCAGTGAAAAGCTCAACGTTCTGCTCTCCAACCCGACCGTCGACGCTTCCATTGTGACGGGTTCGCTCAGCCTGCTCACCGCCGGCAGCACGGACGCTACGACGCTGCGGCTGACTTTGGGCGGAACTGCGTCCGCAGGGTCAAGGACCGGAACGGTGGAGGTGCAGTATGTCAGCAGCGGAGTGGGCACTTCGGGGCTTTCGCCACTGGACGTGGGCACCGCGACCGTGACGGTCACGGGCAGTGTCTACCGGTTGGCAGCGGGCTCCTATTCGACGGGCACCCTCGGCTCGACGTTGAGCCTGGGCAACATCCGGGCGGGACAGCCTGTGGACGGGGCCTCACTCACCTTCTATAACACCGCCGGATCGGCTGAATTCACCGACCTTTTGCGCGTGGTAACCAGCGGAACGGGCGGCTTCGGAGCAGCGGCCGGCAGCGGCACCCTCACTCTGGCCGGCGGGAGCAACGCTTTGGTTTCGATCGGCTACATGGGCCCGACGACGAGCGCCGGCCAAAAGACAGGGATCCTCACCTTCGCGCAAACGTCACTCGGTCAGGACGGCACATTCCTTGACCCGTTCACGCTGTCGAGTGCCACGCTTTCGGTGTCGGCGAATGTCTTCCGGATGGCCGCCGGCACGCTGTCACAGGGCACCGCCTTCTTTGCCCACAACGGGACGCTTCATCTGGGTGCGATCCGCGAAGGCGGCACCTTCGGAACTGCCGCGGTGGATGTGCGCAACGTTCAGGACGCGATAGACATGGCCTTCAGCGAACGACTCAACGCCGCCATCTCCGGGACGCAGGGCTTTGCGGTGGGTAGTGGCTCGGTGAGCGGGCTGGCTGCGGGCGGCGTGGCTGCCGGCACCCTGCGCCTGAGCCTCGCGACGACCCCGGCGGAGCTGGCGGGCCTGAAGACCGGGACCTTCACCATCCAGTACCAGACGGACGGAACAGGCACCTCCGGCCTGCCGACCGTCGACTCCGGCACCCAGACGCTCAACCTGACCGGGGCGATCTACCGGCTGGCCACCGGCACCCTCAACTCCGGTTCGGTGCGGTTGAACGCCGTGCGCGAGGGCGGAACCTTCGCCAGCGGCACGGTCAGTGTCCGCAATTCCGCCAGCCCCGGCTACTCCGAGAAGCTCAACGTGACGCTTGCCAGCCCGGGTGGAGCAGCTCGAATCGATGCCGGCAGTTTGACGCTGTTGGACGCCGGGTCCTCGGATCAGGCGGCACTAAGCGTCTCCCTCGGAGGCACGGTCACGCAGAGCGTCGGGAACAAGTCCGGCACCGTGGAAGTGCGTTATTTTAGCGATGGCACCGGCACCACCGGGCTCGGACCCACGGCGACCAATCCGGCCGACCTGCTGACCGTGACCGGCACGGTCTACCGACTGGCCGAGGGCAGCCTGAGCCTCGGTTCGATCAATTTTGGGAATATCCGCGCGGGAGGCACCTTCGGAACGGGAGCCCTCACCGTGGCAAACGCAGCTGCAACGGACACCTTCTCGGATCTGCTCCGCTTCAACGCGGTGGCGACCGGTGGTTACGGAGTCAGCGGGGGAAGCTCGACGCTGGTGGCCGGTTCGGCCGCCAGCCTTGGCGTGCTCTTTGACGCCAGCACCGGGGAAGCGGGACGCCGGGCGGGAACCCTCAAGGTCGCTTACACCTCCGTCGGACAGGACAGCACCATGGAGGACGTCACCCTCTCCGAAGGTACCGTCGCTTTGCTCGGGACCGTGTTCCGGACGGCAGTCGGGACGTTGGCGCAGGGCGGCACCGTGTTCGCCAACAATGGCACGCTGCATCTGGCCGCCATCCGCGAAGGTGGCACCTTCCGGTCTGCTGCGGTGGACATTCGCAACAGCGCGGACTCCCGCGACCAGTTTTCCGAGAAGCTCAACGCCGTGGTCCTCGGCACCCGGGACCTTGCGTTGGCGAGCGGCTCCGCCTCGCTGGTGGTTGCCGGTGGAACCGCAACGGGTGCGCTAACGCTCAGCTTTGGCACGGCTACCTTCTCGACGGCGGGAAGAGAGACGGGCGCGGTGACCGTGGCCTACCAGACCGACGGGACCGACACCTCCGGCCTCGGGACGCTCTCGGCGGGCAGCCAGACGCTCAACCTCAGCGGCGCCGTCTACCGGTTGGCGGTCGGTTCGCTCGGCGCTGGCGGAGTGTTGCAGCTGGATGCGGTCCGTGAGAACGCGCGGTTTGCGGACAAGCACTTTGCGGTGAGCAATGTGGCCATCAGTAACGATGTGTTCTCGGACGATTTGGTCGCGGCGGTGGAGGCCACCTCGGGCGGGGTGACGGCGGTGGCGAATGCGGAACGGGTGGCCGCCGGAACAACCAGTACCACGGCCCTGAGCGTGGGCTTCGGTGGAAGCACGGCCAACGCCGGAAGGGTCCAAGGCACTGCCACCATCAACTTCCGTTCGGCGGGCCAGGCAGGCACCGGACTTGCCGAGGTGGATGCAGCGGTCAGGACCGGCACAATCCAGGTCAGTGGAGCCGTCTACCGTCTGGCGGTCGGGGCGTTGGGGGCCACGGCGGTGAATCTGGGCGTCATCCGCGAAGGGGACTCTTTCGCGACCCAGAGCATTTCGGTGCGAAACGTGGCCACGGCGGTCGACGGTTTATCCGACGACCTCGCGGCGGCGGTGGTCTCCACACCGGGCAGCGTGGTCCAGGTCACCGGGGGTGCGGACCGCGTGAGTGCGGGCTCGAGTCTGGCGGACGCCTTCCGCATCGGTACGGATCCGGGCGGCAACCGCCTCGTCGCCGGCGCCTTCAACGAGCAGGTGCAGATCGGCTTCACCTCGCTGGGCCAGCAGGGGACGCACCTGGCCAATGCCACCCCGCTGGTGGCCGGCACCAGCGTGCAGGTGAGTGGCGCGGTCTACCGCGAGGCTGTGCTGACGATTAACGGCACCCAGGAGGCGAGTCTCGACCTGGGACGGGTGCACGTCGGGGGAGCCTTCGCTGCCGGGACGTTGTTGCTGGGCAACGGCGCGTTCGCGGGCGATGCGTTCTCGGATGACCTGCGGCTGACTGCGACGGCCGGAACCGGACTTGAGCTGAGTGGCGGCACCAGCCTGTTGCTCTCGGCCGGCAGCGACCGGCAGTTGGGGGTCCGCTACACTGGAAATACCACAACGGTGGGAACTCTGAGCGGGACCATCAGCCTGGCGCTCACCTCGGTGGCACGCGCCGGGGTGCAACTGGCAGATCTGGAGCAGGCCGCGCGTGCGGTGCAGGTGCAGGGCCTCGTCTACAGCGGTCTGGGCGTCTGGACGGGAACCACCGCCGGTTCCGCAGCGTGGACGGACTGGAACAACTGGAGGGCCGAGGGCGGGCGGCCGGGCCTCGACGGGGCGCTGAGCCGCAACAACGACACCGCCACGATCGCTGCGGGCTCCGCGGCGCTCACCATCATGCTGCCCGCGGGGACGTTGGAACTGGGAAGCCTCACCCTTTCAGCCGCGGGTGCGGGCGGGGTGACGCTCGCGGGCACAGCGGGTTCGGGTATTGCGCTGGGGTCGCTTGGGGCACAGGCGGCGCAGTGGAGCGTGAGCGGGGGATCGCACACGGTCGCGGCGCCGGTGTCGCTCACGAGTCCGTCGGTCTTCAGCATCGGCGAGGGTGCGAAGCTGACCATCAGCGGCGTGGTGAGCGGGGACGCTGCTGCAAGCCTGACCAAGGCGGGATTGGGAACGCTGTTGCTCGAGCAGGGCTACACATACGCCGGCCAGACGCTGGTGCAGGAGGGCAGGCTCGAAATCGGTCTCTCCTCGGGAATGGACCTGGCCCAGAGCCGCAGAATCACCCTCGGGACGGGCGCCCGGTTGGTGTTTGTCGGCCTCACGGGAGATCTGAGAATCCCCGGAACCGAGATCGTCGGCGCGGACGGGGCGAGCGTGGACGAGTTTGTCACCAGCGCCAACACGGCCTTTAACGTCGAGTGGAAGAGTGGCTCGACCGTGAAGCGGCTCCGGGCCGGGGAACAGCTGGATGTCGCCAACCTCACCTCCGGCGCCAAGATCGAACTCGCAAACGGAGGCACCCTCTCCTTCACGGCCGGCGGCAGCCGGGAGCTGAAAAACAACGTGGTCATTGGCTCCACCCTGAGTCTGGCGGTGGGTTCCAGCGGCACCCTCATGCTGAGCGGCGTGTTGAGCGACAACGGCACCGTGACTGGCAGCGTCCTCAAGCAAGACGGAGGCCGGATCGTCCTGAGTGGAACCAACACCTACACCGGTGGAACCGAAGTGCGCGGCGGCACCTTGGAACTGCGCAATGGCCGGGGGGCCGGGTTCGGACCGGTCGTGTTGGGGCCGGCGGCGGTGCTTGCGTTGAGCGCGGACGGTGGCACGGCCATCACCTTGGACAACCCTCTGGCCGGCGATGGTTCGCTGTGGAAGAGCGGGAGCGGCACCGTCGTGCTGGCAGGCAGCTCCAATACGGTCGCGGGGCCGGTGTCGATTGCGGCGGGGACGCTGGAAGTGATTCAAAACGGAGCGCTTGGAACGGGAGCGGTGTCCGTTGGAGTGGACGCGGCGCTGCGTCTCAACCCCGCGGCGGGCACGACGGTGGGACTGGGCAATCTCATCACGGGCGAGGGGCGCCTGCTCAAGGACGGCGCGGGCACCCTCGCGGTGGACAACACAACGCTGGCCGGGGTGAAAGTGCCCCTGGTGCTCAACGCCGGCTCGCTGGCGTTCTCCGGCAGCGTGAATGTGGCCGTCCCTGTGACCGTGTCCGGCAGTGTGGCGCTGGATACCCGGGGCGGTGCCGCAACATTGAGCGGTACCCTTGCCGGCGGCGGCGTGCTGAATGTCGCCGGCGTGCTGCAGGGCGGCGCCAACGTGGCGCCCGGTGCCTCGGTCACGATCAACGGGGCGACCCTGACGGCTTTCGAGAAGCGCGGGCAAGGCCAACTGACACTCGGCTCCGAGGCGGTGATGGTCGGCGGTTCCGCCCGTCTGGGTGCCGGCAC
>JBILKV010000074.1:0-19700 GCA_044376515.1 Chthoniobacteraceae bacterium
GTTGCAGAAGGGTGTCGAGCAGCGGTTGGTTTTTTTGGGCGGCGTAGGACTGGAGCGCTTTGCCAAGGGGAATGTGCTGGAGTCGCCCTGAAGCGGAAATCTGGTCCGTGTAGGTCGCCATGAAGGCGAAAGGCTGCGCCTCGTTGCGTTTGTTCTCAGCGAGATGGAACGTCACGCGCCCGACCAGATGCCACAGCGGTCCCGCCTGGTGCAACCATCCGGTCAGACCTTCGGGATGGGCTGCGGCAGAGGCGACAACCACGCCACGTAATTCCTCCCAGAGGCGCACCAAAAGCGCCTCGTTCACATATTCAGCCCCCTGCATCAGGGGCGTCGCGCGCAATGCAGTGCTCAGCGACGTCTCCGAGGGAGGCGCGACCGCAGATGGATCACGGGTCTGGCAGAGTTGCGTAAAGAAAAGCCGCCCCCAGTCGCGCGCCCAGTTCAGTTCGGGTGAAAGGTCCTCCTTGAGTCCCAAAGTGGCCAGATACAAAAGCCCCTCCGCATCGCCTTTGGAGAACGCCTCGCGGGCGCATTCCGGCGCCTCGGCTCCCGCAAAGAGCCGGGGCTCAGGCGAGCACCCGAGGCATGCCTGAGCGAGCGTCGCCGTCATTGCAGGATCGTTCCACCGGGCGGCGGTCCTACACGGCTACCTTGCCGCAGCAGGCCTTGAATTTACGCCCACTCCCACAGGGACACGGATCGTTGCGTCCCACCTGAACAGGTTGGGGTTCGCGCGTGCGGTTGCCAAAAATCGAGTCCAGCGAAGGTTCGGGGATCTGGGGTGCCGCGGCCCGCGCTGGTTCCCGAGTCTCCACAACATCTCCCGACTCGTCCGCGGACTGGAGAAACTGCGGGAGGCTCGCGAGAAACTGCTCGAAGGCCATGAGGTTCGACGCGGAGCGGAACAGGTTGTGGAGAATCTCGCTTCGGATGTTCTGCATGAGCACCTCGAACATCTCGTAGGCCTCCGACTTGAACTCCACCAGCGGGTCCTTCTGGCCGTAGGCGCGCAGGTAGACGCCTTCGCGCAGGGCATCCATGTTGTAAAGGTGTTCCTGCCAGAGGCGGTCGATGGCGTTGAGCAGGATCATCCGCTCGGTGTGGAGCAGCGACTCGGGATCCTCGTGCGCGCATTTGAGCGCATAGGCCGAGCGCACACGGTCCGCGAGAAACTTGGAAATCGCGGGCGCATCGCCCGAGGCAAGCGGCCCCTCTTCCAAGGTGAGCGCGAGCGGGAAGGTCACGTTGACCCAATGGAGCAGCGCCTCGGTGTCCGCGGGCGCGTCGGGGTGAATGAACTCGCTCACCTTCGCGGGAATCACCTCCTCGATGACCTCGTCAAGCATCTGCCTCGGGTTGTCGGTTGAGATCGATTCGTTGCGCCAGCCGTAGATGACTTCGCGCTGTTTGTTCATGACGTCGTCGAACTCGAGCGAACGTTTGCGCACCATATAGTTGCGCTGTTCGACCCGTTTCTGCGCCGTCTCCACCGACTTGTTGAGCCAGGGGTGTTCGAGCGACTCGCCCTCCTGCAACCCGAACCGCTCCATCATCCGTGTCATCCGGTCGGCGGCGCCGAAGTTGCGCATCAGGTCGTCCTCAAAGGAAACAAAGAAACGGGACAGCCCGGGGTCCCCCTGCCGGGCGCAGCGCCCCCGCAACTGGCGGTCGATGCGGCGCGACTCGTGGCGTTCAGTCCCCACCACGTACAAACCGCCCAGGTCGCGCACGCCTTCGCCAAGTTTGATGTCGGTGCCGCGACCGGCCATGTTGGTGGAGATCGTCACCGCCCCCTTCTGTCCTGCGCGCGCGACGATCTCTGCCTCCTGCTGATGAAATTTTGCATTGAGCACTGAATGCGCGACCTTTTCCCGCTTGAGCATCCGGGAAAGCACCTCGCTCTGTTCAACACTCACGGTTCCGACGAGGACGGGTTGGCCCTTGGCATGAGCGTCGCGGATTTCGTTGATGACCGCGCTGAGCTTCTCGCGCCGCGTCTTGTAGATGAGGTCGTTGAGGTCTTTGCGGACGCAGGGGCGGTTGGTGGGGATGACTGCCACGTCGAGTTTGTAGACGTCGTGGAACTCGTTGGCTTCCGTCTCGGCCGTCCCGGTCATGCCGGCCAGTTTGCGGTACAAACGGAAATAGTTCTGGATGGTGATGGTCGCCAACGTCTGTGTTTCCCGATCGATGGTTACCCCCTCCTTGGCCTCGACCGCCCCGTGCAGGCCGTCGCTCCAGCGGCGGCCCGGCATTTTGCGTCCGGTATACTCGTCGACGATGACGACCTTGCCCTCCTCGACCACATAGTTGACGTCCCGCTCGTAAATGCAGTAGGCGCGCAGGAGTTGGGTGATGTTGTGGATGCGCTCGGACTGGTGATCCATGTGGGCCTGAGCCCTGCTCTTGGCCTCGCTTTTTTCTGCGGGAGAGAGCGACTGGTTCTGGTCGATCTCGGCAAACTGGGTGATGAGGTCCGGCAACACGAAGGCGTCCGGGTTGTCGGGGCTCATGAAGTTGCGGCCCTTGTCAGTGAGGTCGGCCTCGTGCGCGCGCTCGTCGATCGTGAAGAAGAGCTCCTCCTTGAGGGCGAAGAGGGCCTCCTTCTGCGAGTCGGTGGCAAAAAAGAGTTCGCCCTTGTCAAGTGCGCGGCGCTTTTCGGCGTCCTCCATGGCGCGCATGAGTCCCTTGTTGCGAGGTTGGCCGAGCTTGATCTTGTAGAGCAACTGGCCGTACTCCTCGCCCTTGCCGGCCTTCCAAAGCTCCTCCGCGTCTGATGCCAGGCGGTTGCACAGCAGCGCCTGCTTGCGCACCAGATCGTCCACCATGGGTTTGTAGCGGTCGAACTGATGGGTGGATACGGTCGCCGGTCCGGAGATGATCAACGGCGTGCGGGCCTCGTCGATGAGGATCGAATCCACCTCGTCAACGATGGCGAAGGCGTGCCCACGCTGCACCTGCTGCGCGCGGGTGGAGGCCATCCCGTTATCGCGCAGGTAGTCGAAGCCGAACTCGGAGTTCATCCCGTAGGTGATGTCGGCCGCGTACTGCTGGCGGCGCAAATCGGAGGACTGGTCGTGCTGGATGATTCCCGTGGTCAGCCCGAGGAACCCGTAGATCTGCCCCATCCACTCTCCGTCACGCCGGGCGAGGTAGTCGTTGGTGGTCACCAAGTGGGCCCCATTCCCGGCAAGCGCGTTGAGGAACAACGGCAGGGTTGCCACGAGCGTCTTGCCCTCGCCGGTGGCCATTTCACAAATCATCCCCCGGTGCAGGCAAATTCCGCCGATCAACTGCACGTCGAAGTGGACCATCTCCCAGTGCACCTCCTGATCACATGCGCTGAAGGTGTGCCGCCGCTCGGTGAGGCGGCGCGCGGTGTTTTTTACGGCGGCGAACGCTTCGGGCAGGAGCTGGTCAAGCAGGACAGCCTGCTGCGAGCGGTCCTTCGCGAGCGCCAACTGGTTGCGCCAACTGGCCACCAAGCCGCGCAACTCGTCGTCACTCAGCTTCTGATACTCCGTCTCCAACTGATTGATGCGGTCCACCGTCGGGCGCAGCTTCTTGAGCATGCGCGTGTTCTTGGAGCCGATCACCTTTTTGAGAAACCACTGGATCATGGGAATGGGAGGCGCACTAACGCGCGGGCGTTTGGAATTTGAGAGGGGCTGGGTGCCCGTTGTTTGGGAAGAACTGCATGTACCGGGGCCGAGACTCCCCGCTTATTGCTATTTGCTGCCGGGTTTGACTGCCTTTGAACCCGCCAGATCCGGAGGTAGCTTGTCGGGCTCGAAGGTTTCCACCTCCAGCTGAACCAGGCTCACGAAGGGACAGCCAAAATCAGGCAACTGTCCTCCGCTTCGGTCGACTATCGCGACCACCCCCACGGGAATGCCCCCGTGGGCGCGCACGATCTCAAGTGTCTCCAGTACGCGACCGCCACGGGTCACCACGTCCTCCACAACCAGAAACCGATCCCCGGGCTGGATTTCAAAACCGCGTCGCAACACAAGTTTGTTCTCCTCCTTCTCGGCGAAGATGTGGGGCAGACCAAGATTTCGGGCAACCTCGTGCCCGACGATCAACCCGCCGAGGGCCGGCGAAATGACCCGGGCAGCCCCCAAGTCGCGCGCCTTGGCAGCCAGTTGGGCGCACACCTCGGCGGCCACTCCAGTGTGCTGCAGCAAGAGAGCGCATTGAAAAAACTGGCGGCTGTGCAACCCGGAGCGCAGCAGAAAATGCCCCTCGAGAAGGGCGCCGGTCTTGCGAAAGAGATCCAAAAGGTCGGACATGAAACTGGCGCGGTTGTGACTAGGCGACTGCGACGACCTCGATCTCTACCTGGGCCCCGCGGGGCAGCGCCACCACCTGAATGGTTGAGCGGGCGGGGAACGGCGCTTGAAAGTACTTGGCGTAGACGGCGTTCATGTCGGCAAAGTGCGCCAAATCAGTCATGAACACGGTTGCCTTGACCACGTTCGAATAGTCCATGCCGTTTGCGCGGAGTACCCCTCCGACGTTTTCCAGCACCCGGGTGGTCTGCTCGGTCACCCCGCCCGCAACCATATCCCCGGAAAGCGGATCCAAAGGAATCTGGCCGGCACAATACAGGGTGTTCCCGACGGCAACCGCCTGTGAATAGGGGCCGACGGCGGTGGGAGCTTCGGAGGAGGCGATGACTTTACGCATAGGAACCCATTAACCTAACAAGCCGGCCTGCCGTGTAAAGGCAGGGGAACGACGCGTTTTTGTCGCGTCAGTGGGACACTTTGCGGGTCCGAGCGCTGCCGCACTCACGCCTTCCGGACGAAGCAAGCCTTCAGTCCAATGGAAACCCCCTCGATTTTGCAGGAAATTTCATGATCGCCCTCCACCAAACGGATGCCCTTGGCTTTGGTTCCCCCCTTGACCACCTGAGTGGAGCCCTTGAGCTTCAGGTCCTTGATTAGCGTGACCGAATCGCCATCTGTAAGAGCCGTGCCATGCGCATCCCTGACCACCCGCTGGCCAGAGGCCTCCTCGGGCTTTTCTTCGCCGGGCCATTCGTGACCGCAGGTCTCGCATTCCCAGAATGACGGATGCTCCAAAAGATCACTCATCGCACACATCGGACACTCACCATTGCTCATCTTCAACATGCTAGCCCCGGCACAGGGAAAACTCAACCAACCGAATGAATCTGGCTCAGAGAGCACGAACAAGACCCCTGCGGCCTGTGCGCGACGGCTTTCACGCAACCCACCCGCGCAATCCACCGCCGTTTCACAGCACGTTTTCGGAGTATTCCATTCCCGCACCAACTGCTCTAGGTTTTCGCTCATTCCTCCCGGAACGTTTGACACCCAAACGGAATGACTCATTTAAGCATCCTCATCCTGCTCCGAACCTACCGCCCATTTCTCCTTTCCACCTTATGTGGCTTCGGGATCATTGGCTGCTCCACCCCGAGGGAGACAGGGGTGCGCCAAACGAGCACGACCTTCACCTGTGTTGTCTTGGATGCGGGACACGGCGGACACGATTCTGGGGCGCGGTCGCGCAGGGGGCTTCTGGAAAAAGACATCACTCTCGATGTGGTGCGTCGCCTCGAGCCAAAGCTCCGGGCCGCCGGGTTACGCACCGTACTGACCCGCAAAAGCGATGTGTTCATCCCTCTGGACAGGCGCGTGGACATTTCCGAGGAGGAACACTCCGCTGTTTTCCTCAGCGTCCATTTCAACGACTCGGGCCGACGCAAAATCTCGGGGATGGAAAGCTACTATTTTTCCGAAGAGTCGAGACGCTTTTCCCAGCGCCTTGTCACCACTCTCTCACGGGTGACGGGAGCACCCGACCGCGGTTCACGTGTGGCAAGGTTCAGGGTGCTGCGCAATAATCTGAATCCAGCGGTTCTGGTTGAATGCGGCTACCTCTCCAGTCGGCCCGAGTCAGCGCTCCTCGCGGACCCGAGATACCGAGAAAAAATCGCAACCGCCCTCGCCGAGGCCATCGTCAAACAGCGCGGCGGGCCGGTGCTGCCCAAAGGGGGCGCACCCGAAAATCCGCAACCCATCCCTCAAAGCCCAGCTTCCCTAGGCCACTCCGAACCGACAAACTCCGAGCGTTCGAAAGGGTGCCAAGCATCCACTTAACCTCGATCCCTGAACAGCCAAACTAAAATTGGTCCGCCCGCCTGCCGGATTCTCCCGCTCACACCCGATCCCATGAAACTCCGCCCCCAGAAAACTGCAGCATTTTATCTGTTGTCCGGTATTTTCACGCTTTGCGCCGCAGCAGAGCCAGTTTCTCCGGTCCGCTGGCCGGGCCGCCAACCCGACGGTTCGGTCCTGCTCCCGAACATGTGGTCGCTCAAACCCGCGGGCACTCAGCTCGATCTGGCCGACTTTCCCGTCAGTATTGCAGTTCATCCCGGTGGTAAATTTGCCGCGATTCTGCACGCGGGAAATTCGGAGCACGAAATCCATGTCGTCGACATCGCCAAAGCCATCACCATCCAAAGGGTCACGGTGGAGGAGGCCTTCTACGGCCTGGAGTTTTCCCACTCCGGCAAGCGACTCTACGCCAGCGGGGCGGGCAATGAGGTGATCCGTTTCTTTGAGTTCGAGGCGGGACCGGGCATCCTTGGTCGGGAGCAGCGGATCGTCCTGCGGGACGCTAAGGAGCGCGGCATCCCCGCGGGACTGGCGCTTTCCTCGGACGCCCAGTCGCTGTATGTGGCAAACGTGCTTGGCCAAAAGGTCGCCCGGGTGAATCTTTCCGAGCAGACCTTCCCCGTGCTTGAAATCCCCATCGGGAACGAAACCGCTACGAAACCGGGAGCGCTCCAAACGGCGACGACACCCCCCCCTCAATCCGCGGACGAAGCCGCCATCACCAAACGGGACGAAGCCGCCTTGGACCCGACGGATCCGACCGCCCCTTACCCGTATGCCTGCCGGTTGGATGAGGACCGCAAACGGCTTTATGTCAGCCTCTGGGCTCGGGCGGAGGTGGCGGTCATCGACCTGAAATCCAACACCGTGGTAGAGCGTTGGAAAACCGAGGAGCACCCCAACGAGATGCTCCTGAGCAAAAACGGACGTCTGCTCTACGTCGCAAACGCAAACCGGAACACGGTCTCGGTGATCGACACCACGCACGGTGAAACGGTTGAAACCCTCTGGGCCGCCCTCCATCCGCAGTCCCCCCCAGGCTCAACCCCCAACAGCCTCGCGCTTTCGCCTGATGAAAAGACACTCTTCGTAGCCAACGCCAACATCAACACCATCGCCGTCATGGACGTGAGCACGCGGGGCAGAAGCCGTTCGCTGGGCTTCCTCCCAACGGGTTGGTATCCCACCTCGGTGCGAGTCACCCCGGATGGAAAGAAACTGCTGGTCGCCAATGGCAAAGGTATCATTTCCCGCGCCAATCCCAAAGGACCGCACCCAGGAAAGGCCGCTCCTCCCGGTACGACGGTGGAGTACATCGGCAGCCTGTTCAGGGGCACTCTGAGCATCATCGACCTGCCGGAGCGCACCGCCCTCGAAAAGCAACTCGAGACCTACACCGCCGACGCCTACCGTTGCTCTCCCCTGCTCAAGGACAACTCGACCTCTCTCAATCGCCCAGAGAAAAATCCGATCCCGGGAAACCTGGGCGAAGCGAGTCCGATCAAACACTGCATCTATATCGTCAAAGAAAACCGGACCTACGATCAGGTCTTCGGCGACATGAAGGAGGGCAACGGCGACCCGAGCCTCTGCCTCTTTCCCGAGTCCGTGACTCCCAACCACCACAAACTCGCCCGCGACTTCGTGCTGCTGGACAACTTCTACGTCGAAAGCGAGGTCAGTGCCGATGGACACGAGTGGAGCATGGCCGCCTATGCCACCGACTTCGTCGAGAAATTCTGGCCGCTGAGTTACGGCCACAACAAATCCAAAAAATATGCATACCCGGGCGAGGGCCATTTTCCTGTCGCAACGCCCGCCGGCGGCTACCTCTGGGACGCCGCACTGGCCGCCGGGATTTCCTTTCGGAGTTACGGGGAGTTTGTCCGAAACGGCAAGACCCCGGCGGATCCCTGCAAGACGCGCATCAAGTCCCTCGAGGGGCGTTTTGACCCGTTTTTCCGCAGTTTCGACATGGATTACCCCGACGTGAAGCGCGCCGAGCGTTTTGTCAGCGAGTTACACCGATTCGAGGCGGAAGGGCAGATGCCGCGCCTTCAGATCGTGCGCCTTCCCCAAGATCACACCTCTGGGACCACCCCCGGAAAATGGACTCCCACCGCCTGCATGGCCGACAACGACCTCGCTCTCGGAAAGCTCGTGGAAGCCGTTTCCAAGTCGAAGTTCTGGCCCTCCACCGCGATCTTTGTGGTCGAGGACGACGCCCAGAACGGCCCCGACCATGTCGATGCCCACCGGACAGTCGCGCTGGCGATCAGTCCCTTCTCCAGAAAAACCGGCGTCGACTCCACGATGTATTCGACCAGTTCGATGCTCCGCTCCATGGAGCTCATTCTGGGAATGCGCCCCATGTCGCAATTCGACGCCGCCGCCACACCGATGTACCGTTCCTTTCACCCTACCCCAGACACCGCTCCCTACACAGCGGTGATGCCGAAAGCCGACCGCAACGAGACCAACACCAAGGTGGCTTGGGGCGCTGAGAAATCACGCAAGTTGGATTTCCACAGGGAGGATGCCGCAGATGACCTTGTCCTCAACGAAATCATTTGGCGAAGCGTTCGCGGTCCCGCCCACCGGATGCCTGCCCCAGTCCGCGCCGCCTTCGTCTTCACCGGCGGAAACGACAGGGACGACGATTGATGGGCCTACCTCCGGCGGGAAAGATTCGCCAGAAGCCTCAGAATTTCGAGGTACAGCCAGATGAGGCTGACCATCAGCCCGAAAGCCGCGTACCACTCCATGTACTTGGGGGCGTTTGCGGCGGCAGCCTCCTCAATGAAGGAAAAGTCCATGATCAGGTTCATCGCGGCGATCACGATCACCGCGACACTGAAGAGGATCGCCAGGTCCCCGGACCCGTGCAGGAAGGGAATCTGCACACCGAACAAGTTCGCAACAGTCGCCACCAGATACACCAGACCAACCCCGAGGGTGGCTGCGACGACCACCGCCTTGAACCTCTCTGTTGCCCGAATCCAGCCAAACCGGTAAGCCCCGAGAAGGGCGAATAGAACGCCGAAACTCAGCATGGAAGCCTGCAGCGCAACTCCGGGATAGGAACGGTTAAGCGTCGCAGAAATCCCGCCAAGAGCCATCCCCTCGCAAAGCGAATAAATCGGGGCGGTCACCGGCGACCACTCCTTTTTGAACACCGTCACCATGCAGAAGATCAACCCAAGCACGCTGCCGACAAGCGTCAGCACGAGGGAATTTCCCTGCCCGCTGGTGGTCCAATTCCATGACACGGTCGCCGAAACCATCACCAGCGAAAGAAGGACCGCCGTCCGACTCACGGCACCCTGCACCGTCATGGGCGAGGAATACACCATCGGCGCTTTCTCGATAACCGTCTGACTCAACAAGGGATTTTGGCTGGGCATAGGTCAATTCTTTATGTGATCGATAGCATCAGTTTCTCTTGATGGCAATCACCCGCGAGACGGGGCGTCGGTGAACGAGTCTTCTCATCGCCCGAAGGGCCCCGTCAGCCGCGTCCCCCCCCCACCGCAACCTCTAGCGTGTCCACTTTCCGCGCCGATCGCACAGCATCGGAAGTTCATCGGTCCTGTACTGGGTTTTTCCGATGGCTCCCCAGAGCGGGACTCCGGTCGCCTCCTGAAAATGGCGGCTCATGCTCTCCCCGGTGTGGCATCCCCAACTCCTCGCATACGCTTCATTTTCAAAAATTCCGGGAGCGAGCCTCTTTAAGTCATTTTCATGAAGCCAAGCCTTTGACGCGCTGTCGACGGAGTTGGAGTAATCAAACATCCAACAGGCCTTGTTCGAGTGTCCAAAGTACTCAAAATCGCCGATCTTGATGCGCTTCCGGTTCTTTCCGCGGTTCAAGTAGTCGACCAGTTCGTCTGCCTTGGAAAAATAAATCCGATCCACCCGGTAGGCATCCCTGACCGAATCCACCAACTGGATCAGATCCTTCCCCTCCTCCACCGTGCGACGCACGTACGCGGGTCGATAGACAAACCAAGTGATTCTCGCACCGGGTTCCTCGGCACGGATCTGTTGGATGCGAATCCTCGCAGCACGTACGAAATTCATCCACCAGCGGTCGTGAGGGTTGCTTTTGTACTGCTCCCATTTGTGGAGCGAGACGCCCCCCGAAACCAACACCACCTCGCTTTGATCCGCCGCAGCCAAAGTGACGGATGCCAGAAGAGCGGCAAGTGCCGGCAGAATGAGCGGACGTTTGCGCATCGCTTTGGCGTTTTGACGCGTTAAATGGTCTGGCTCAGAAAACCACCATCGACCCGAATGTCGGTCCCCGTCACAAAGCCAGACGCAGCCGGACTTGCCAGGAACACGCACGCCCCCACCAATTCCGTGCCTTCCCCAAAACGCTTCATCGGAGTGTGGCCCCAGATCGCCTGAGTCCGTGCCGTCGGGGTGCCGTCGGGGTTAAAAAGGAGCGCCCGATTTTGCTCCGCTGGGAAAAAGCCTGGCGTCAGGGTGTTGACACGGACCCCACGCGGCGCCCATTCACGGGCAAGGAACTGGGAAAAATTCAGCACCGCCGCCTTGGCCGCGGAGTAGGCCACCACCCGGGAGAGCGGCAAGTGGGCGGAAACGCTGGCAATGTTGATAATGCTGCCCTTGCCCCGCTGGCACATGCCCACCCCAAAAACCTGCGAGGGCAGAAGCGCCCCCCCCACCAGGTTCAGGTCAAACGAGGCGACCCAGTCCTGAACCTGAATGCTTTCAAACGGGTGGGTGTCGGTCACGGTGACCTTGGGATCGTTGCCACCCGCCGCGTTGACCAGCACGGTGGGCGCACCGAGCGCGCCCGTGACCGCCTCGAGCGCGGACTCCAGAGACTCCCTGTTGGAGGCATCGGCCTCCGTGAAGAAAGCCGTCCCGCCCCCCGCCTGAATCGCAGTGACACGGGCACTTCCCCGGGCCGCGTTGCGCCCCAATACGGCCACACTCGCCCCAGCCTGCGCGAGTCCCTCGGCCAAAGCCCCGCCCAAAACGCCGGTTCCCCCAAGCACCACCGCGACTTCGCCAGTTAAATCAAAAAGAGCCTTCATAGTTAAATTCAGTTCGGTCAAAACACCACCACCTCCACCGCTGCTTGGCAAGCGCCACCCGTTTTCAGAAAAGAGAGAGCGCGTTCTCGCCCCCCTTACCCGTGCGCCGGATCAATGCAAAGCCGCGGACGTTGAAAGTTTCTCGTAAGCCTCGAGTTGCTCCCGCATGGAACAGACGGCCCGCGCCCAAAACGCTGGATCCCTCAAGTCCTCACCCAACGTACGCTGAACCGCTTCCTCGCAGGAGGCACTACCGGTCAGAGCGAGAAACGCCTCATATTGGGGAAGGAAGGCGGCCCCCTCATCCCGGAACCGCGCAAAGAGCGCCTGACTCAACAGGTAACCGAACACGTAGGGAAAGTTGTAAAAAGAAACGCTCGTGATGAAAAAATGCATCTTGTACGCCCAAAACATCGGGTCGGTTCCATCCTCAAAAAGAGTGTCCCCGTACAAATCCCGCTGCGCCCCGCTCATGAGTTCGCCGAGCCGACTCACTGGAACCTCGCCCGAAGCCCTTTCGGTGTAGAAAGCCCTTTCAAACTCGTACCGCATCGGGATGTTCACCAGATAGGCGTGCGCACGAAGCATCTCCTGGTCGAGGAGGTAGGCTTTGGTTTCCGGGCTGATCCCCGGATCCCCGAGCAGGCCGCTCAACAGAATCATCTCCCCGAAATTGGAGGCGGTCTCCGCGAGCGTCATTGGGTAACCGGCGGCAAAACCGCGCGCCGGGCGCAAGACGCGGGAGTGCCAGGCATGGCCCGCCTCGTGAGCGAGTGTCACCATGTCATGCACCGTTTCGTGGTAGGTCATGTAAATCCGCTCCTCCCGGCGCAGGTGTGACCCCGTGCAAAAAGCACCCGGCCGCTTGCCCGCCCTGGGCTGAGCCTCGATCCAACGCTGATCGAGCATTTCCCGAAAATAGGCCCCCAGACGCGGGTACGCGTTGAAAAACGCCTTCTCCACTGTGGAACATGCCTCCTCCCATCCGAGGGGCTTTGCTTCAGGCGCAGCGACTTGGGGGGCCTCCAAATCAAAATAGTGCAGGCGTCCTGTGCCCTGCAGTTGCGCCGCCTTTCGCAAGGCACGCCGGGGGAGTTCGATGTGGGTCCGGATCGCCTCCAGCATCGCATCCAGCGAGGCGCGTTCCATGCCCGAGTCGAAAAGGGGCGTGTCCAGAAAGTGCGCAATCCCCCGACGTCCGTACAAGCTGAGCCGGGTTCCGGCGATGCCGTTGAGCGCTGCAGCAAGTGTCACCTCGTGTTCATGCCACGGCTTCTGCCCGGCGTGAAAGGCTGCCTCGCGCACGCGGCGATCGGGTTCGGCAAGCAGCGCACGCCTCCGGGCCATCGGGACCGTTTCCACGTGCCCGTCGGGAAAGGTCATCTCGAAGGTCATCTTTCCCGTAAGCGTGTCGTAAAGCCTGCCCCATGCGTGCAAGCCGTTGACATTTAGGTCCGCCGCAAGCGACTCCAAATCGGTCTGCATCTGGCGACTCCCACTCTCCCGCATCCGTCCGATTGCGTACTCCGCTCCCTTCACCAGCGGATTCTCGAGCAACTGGGCGAACTGCCCGGGCTCCATCCCCGCAAGAGTGGCCTGCACGGCCGCGCACAATTTGGCGTGCTCCGCCTCCACTGTGGAAAACCAGGCCTCGTCGGCCTTCACTTGTTCGTCGTCCGCGTTGTCGGCCGAGAGGCAGCCCAGATAGGCCCCCAACAGTCCCAACCGGCCTTCAAAAGCCTCAAGATCGCTCAGCAGAAGCGCGGTTGCTTCCACGCTCTCCCGCGGACGCAGCGCCCGCGCTTGGAGCTCCTCCGCCGCGGGCCTGATCGACTCCTTGAACGATTGGTAGTCCGGAGCGCCAAACGCGGAAAACCAAGTTTCAAGGGACCAACGATCGGGAAAGACAGAGGGGGTGGCGGTCATGGCTTCTAGCATAAATCTGCACCCGCCGGGGTGTCGGGAAAAGAGCCGAAAACAGAGGCTCAGTATTTTTCCTTCCGGAAACGCCCCATTCAGGGGAATTGGGAGCGATGCACGGTGGCGATTACTCCCCCCGGTTGCCCCGGCGGTCCAAGCCCCGCAGCTCGTGTTACCGCCCGTCCAAGGACGCACCAAGAGGTTGGACCGTTTTTGACAAAGGAGCTCACGCGGCAATACACAATCCTTTAAACAGTTTGCTTTGTTTGCTTTGAAAACAGCACCAACGACTCTTCGGCTCCGCAGGAGACGCGTTTTGTCTCGCCTCCCCCAGCCCTCGTGCTCAAAGGTTCCAAACCGACTTTCCCGCAACAACTGTGCGGATCGCCCGGCCCTTAAGCTCCCATCCGTGGAAGGGGGTGTTCCGGCTCAGTGAGGCGCTTGCTTCTTTGTCGACGGACCACTCAAGGTCGGGGTCAATCACGGTCACGTCACCGGGAGCCCCGGGCGCCAGCGTCCCGTATTCGAGCCCCAGCAAACGGGCTGGGTTCACCGTGTACATTTCGATCAAGCGCTGCAGGGAGATCACCTTTTTTTTGTGCACCAGAATGTCCAAAAACAAACCCAGCTCCGTCTCGAGTCCCAGAATGCCGAAGGGCGCCTGATCGAACTCCACCTCTTTTTCAAAGCCGCAGTGCGGGGCGTGGTCGCTCGCCAGTACCGTAATCGTGCCGTCGGCTATCCCCTCTAAAAGCGAGTCAACGTGCTCCTCGCTCCGCAACGGTGGGTTCATTTTGAAGTTGGTGTCGTAGCCCTGTAGACAGGCATCCGTCAACGCGATGTGATGTGGGCAAACTTCGCCGCTCAACCGCACCCCGCGACGGCGCGCCTCACGCAGCACCCGCACGCTTCCGGCCGCGCTCAGATGCTGGCAATGCACCGGCGTGCCGGTGAGTTCGGCCAGCATAGCGTTGCGCTGAACGATGAGTTCCTCGCCCGCGGCCGGCCAACCGGGGAGACCCAGTACGGTGCTCCAGTAGCCCTCATGCATCACCCCTTTGCCCACAAGGCTGTAGTCCTGGCAGTGGTCCATCACCACCAGTCCAAACATTCCCGCGTACTCCAGCGCGCGCCGCATCAACTCGTGGTTCTGGATGCAGCGTCCGTCATCAGTCAGGGCGACCACGCCGGCCTTCTTGAGCGCCCCAATCGGCGCCAGTTCCTCCCCCGAGATCCCCTTGGTCAGCGCGCCCGTGGCCAACACCCGAACACACGCCTCTGCACGCGCCTTCTCTTGGACCCACGCGACTACAGACGCGCTGTCGATCGAGGGGGCTGTGTTAGGCATGCAAACCACCGTGCTGAAGCCGCCCGCCGCTGCCGCCCGCGCCCCGGAAGCAATCGTTTCCTTCGCAGACTGTCCTGGCTCCCTGAGATGCACGTGCAAATCGATCAGCCCCGGACAAACCACCTTGCCCTTGCAATCCACCGTCAGGACCCCCTCGGGCGCGGCAGCATCTGGCGGCGCGATCCGCCCCTCAAGCACCAAAAGATCCCCGACGGCATCCCGGTTGGAGGACGGATCGATGACGCGACCGTTGCGAAGAAGGATGGAATCAGACATAAAAAATCCGGCGGTCCGGGCGTTGCGCCTTCATTGCAACCCTAAACACGCTCAGGTCGACTCCCCGTGGCGGGCGGCGTTACAGAGGTAAAGCACCGCCATCCGGACGGCGAGCCCGTTGGTGACCTGTTCGAGAATGACGCTCCGGGGGCTGTCAGCCACTTCGCTGTCAATCTCAACGCCCCTGTTCATTGGCCCCGGGTGCATGATCAGGCAGTCCGGCTTGAGTCGCGAGGCGCGCGCCTTTGTCAGACCGAAGAAAGCCGTATACTCCCCGAGACTCGGGAAATACTCCTTGCGCTGGCGCTCATGCTGAATCCGCAGGAGGTTAATCACATCCAGGTCGGGCAGCAGCGAGTCTAGATCATGCGAGAGGCTCACCCCGAGCCGCTCCAGTTCCCGCGGCAACAACGTGGCGGGTCCAACCAGCGTCACCTTCGCTCCGAGCTTGGTGAGGGCAAAAATGTCAGAGCGAGCCACCCTTGAAAAAAGGATGTCTCCCACAATCGCCACATGGAGTCCATCCATCCGCCCTTTTCGCTCGCGAATGGTAAACGTATCCAGCAGCGCCTGGGTGGGGTGCTCGTGGGCGCCATCACCCGCGTTGACGACACAGGCGTCGAGGCGCTCGGCCAGAAATTGCGCTGCCCCAGCCGAGCTGTGCCGCAGGACGATCACGTCCGCGTGAAGCGCCTCCAGATTCAGCGCCGTGTCCTTGAGCGTCTCCCCCTTGGTCAAACTTGACGCAGAGGCGCTCATGTTGATTACGTCCGCACTCAACCGCTCCGCCGCTAGCTCAAAAGAGACCCGCGTCCGCGTGGATGGCTCGACGAAAAAATTCACGAGCGTCTTTCCCCTCAGGGCGGGAACTTTTTTGATGTGCCGCGTCCCTACCGTCTTGAACGCGGCCGCCGTGTCCAGCAGGAGCACCAGTTCCTCGCGGGACAAAGGTTGGATCCCAGTCAGATCCTTCCGATGCCATCCGGAACGTTGAGCGGAGGTTGCGCCACCCAGTAGATCGTCGGAACTCATCAGTCGCCCCTCCCTGCTCGTCTGCGAGTCGAGTCCACCCTCTCCATCCAAATCCCCTCCACTGGGTCTCCGGGAAAAAGGCGCACAAACACCCGCTCCCCAGGCGCCGCTTCCACCGACTTTCCCACGTAATCTGCGGCGATCGGCAGCTCACGGCCGCCTCGGTCAATCAGAACCGCGTACTCGATGCGCGACGGACGGCCAAAACTGGCAAGGGCATCCAAAGCGGCCCTGCACGTCCGGCCGCTTTGGAGCACGTCATCGACCAGAAGCAAGGTTCCCTCCTGCAGCACCGCAGGAAGGCGGGAAGCCTGCACCGAGGGAATGCTACCCCTCGCTCCGATGTCGTCCCTGTGCATTGAGATGTCCACTGAACCGCAAAATGTAGCAACGCCCGTGGCGTGAGCGATCAACGTGCCGAGGCGCCTCGCAAGCTCCACACCTCGCGAGGGAATCCCAATCAGAGCCAGACACGCGGGATCGGGGTGACGCTCCAGGATCTCCCTCGCGATCCGCTCCAACGTCCGCCCCAAAGCCGCAGCATCCAACAACGGGGCAGCTGAGACGGGAGGGATCCGAGAGCTTGGATCCATGGGTAAGCTCGGATCGATCATTGCGTAACCCTGTGGGAGGCGCGTCTCATTCGGGAACCAGCAAGCAGTCGCTTCTCCTGAACCGCTCACGCACCCGGGTAAATCGGCGTTCCAGTGGTTTGTGCCAATTCGCGAAAACGGGCGATAATCTTCGCGGTCACCGGTCCCGGACCGCCCGTTCCAATCGGACGGGTGTCCAACTCGTTCGCGGCAATGACCTCCGCTGCGGTTCCCGTCAAAAAACACTCGTCCGCGGTGTAAATGTCGTACCGGGTCATCTCCATCTCACGAATTGGGATTCCCAGATCCGCGCAGATTTCGAACACCACGTTCCGCGTGATGCCACAGAGGGCGCCAGCATAGACCGGGGGGGTCACCACCGCGCCCTTTTTTACAACGAAAATGTTGTCGCCAGTGCATTCCGCCACATAGCCCTGCTCGTTCAGCATGACCCCCTCATCGGCCCCCGCGTGCGTCGCCTCAACTTTGGCCATGACATTGTTGAGGTAGTTAAGCGACTTCACCGCTGGCAGAAGCGCCGCCGGAGTGGCCCGCCGTGTGGCGCAGGTCACCATAATCATCCCCTTCTCATATTTTTCCGCGGGGTAAAGCTGGATTTTGTCCGCGATGATGATGACCGTCGCTTTCGGACAGCGGTCAGGGCTCAGGCCCAGATTCCCTTTGCCTCGGGTCACCAGAAGGCGGATGTAACCGTCGCGCAACCGGTTTTGCCGGATCGATTCCAACGTCGCCTCCCGCATCTCATCGAGGCTGATCGGAATCTTCAGCATGATCGCTCGGGCAGAGTCCCAAAGCCGCTCGAGATGCTCCTCCAAACGAAAGACGCGACCGTTGTAGAAACGGATCCCTTCAAAGATCCCGTCTCCATACAGGAGGCCGTGGTCAAAAACCGAGACCTTTGCCTCCGGTTCGGGATAAAAAACGCCGTCAATGTAGATTTTCATAGGGTGGAAAAATGCGCTTTAGGAAAATGCGTCGAGACCTTCGCTTGTCCAGAGGGCAGGATCGACGCGGGGGGCGCCACAAACAATCGAAAAAAGCCCCCCCCTTCCCTCCCCTAAGCTATCACCTGCCCGTCTCGGATCTCCAAACGTCGGTCGCCGCGCTCCGCCAATCGGGCATCGTGTGTCACCACGATCAACGTGCGCGCGCTCTCCTTCGCCAGAGTCAAGAGCAGTTCGATGATCACGCCTCCGGTTTTGGAATCCAGATTCCCCGTAGGTTCATCCGCAAAAAGCAGGGTGGGGTCATTCATCAAAGCACGGGCGATCGCCACGCGCTGTTGTTCCCCTCCCGAAAGCTCCGAAGGAAGGTGCTGTAGTCGTTCTCCCAGGCCGACCCTTTCGAGAATTTCAACCGCCCGTTGCCGCGCCAACTTCCCGCGGTACCCCCCGATCAAAGCGGGGAGTTGCACGTTTTCCAACGCGGTCAGTTCAGGCAGGAGAAAGTAACCTTGGAAGACAAACCCGATCCGCCGGTTGCGGCGGTGACACTCGGCGCTGTCGCCCTTTGAGTAAAGCACTTCTCCCTCGAATGCGACCGTCCCGCTCTCGGGTCTTTCCAAACCCGCCAGAGTGTACAACAAGGTGGTTTTACCGGCACCCGATGCTCCGCACAGAAAAACGCACTCACCACGGTTGATCTCCAAGTCGATACCCTTGAGTACATCCACCCGCCTCGCCCCGATCTGAAACGAACGGCGGAGTTGTTTGGCGCTTAGGTGTGTGCTCGACTCCATGAAATCTCTAAACTCACCCAAATCGGTTCGCCCACGGTAACGTGCTCGCCAAGCGGTTCAGACCGATCTGCTCGACGAGCGATACGGCAATCGAACCAGCGCAGGACAGAGGGGGGGGCGCTTGGCATCCGCGTGTTCCAAAAACCGCAAACCGTCTGCCCCCGACCCTCAGAGCAACGCATCCAATTTCGCCACCAAACTAGACTTGGGCGCCGCCCCCACCAACTGACTCACTTTTTCTCCGTTTTTAAAGAACAACAGGGCCGGGATGGAGTTGATCTGGTACCGAGCGGCAAGCCCTTGGCTGTCGTCAACATTGACTTTCCCAACCTTCGCCTGCCCCACCTTGAGATCCGCAATCTCGTCAAGGACTGGGCTCAACATTCTGCAGGGGCCGCACCATGGTGCCCAGAAATCCACCAGCACTGGCACGCTGGATTTGAGCACTTCCGTTTCGAAATTGTCTTCAGTGAGGGTCAATACGTTTGCGCTAGACATAATTTGTAAGATTAAAGAGCTACCCAAGAGCGGAATAGGCCCAGAAGGAGGTCAGGCTTGAAAGCAGCGCCACCACCACGGCAACACCCGCCAGTAACTTGTCCAACCCGCCGACGGCAGATACTTCGTCGGTCACATCCACTTCCGTTTCCTCAGGCTCCGCCTCTGTCGGTTTTGGTGCAGTTGGAACCTTCTTAATCACCGGGGCAGAGACAGTGCCGGACGATGAGGGCGTAGCCCCCTTGGGCAAGGCCACAGTCGCAGAGGGCGGTGTGGCAAGGGGCACCGTCGCCTTGGGCATCGGGGCCGGCGAGGGGGCCGCCTTCGGCCCTGTGGCAGAGGACTGCAGTTTGACAGTCGCTCGCGGCAGCGCCGGAGACGTCGCTGCTATCGAGGGGTCTTCCGCATCCCCTAGTGCGGCGTCCTCAGCAACAGGTGTCACAGGCTTGGTGTGGCCAGAAGGTCCGCCGGAACGCAGGGGAACGGTTTTCGCACCCGTAGGAGCAGCCACCGTCGCAGCCAGTGGCGGGGGTACGCTGGGTGCAGACGGGGGCGTAAAGGCCACTGGTCGGACAGGTGCGGGCGGGGCCGCGGACATTGGAGCTGTTACAGAAGCTGCTGGAACCGTCGGCCTTAAAGGAGGCGGCGGCGGAGGGGTTGCTGCACCCACTCCAACCGCAGGTCTCTGTATTGGCGGCGGGGGGGGCGGGGTCGCTGCAGCGACATTTGGAACGGAGGGCGCTACAGGAATCGAAGGAGCAGGAAGAATTGCAGGCGTCGAGGGTGGGGTGGGCGGTGCCGGAACTCCCGCAACAGGTGCGGGCGGGACCGCGGCAACAGGTGCGGGCGGGACCGCGGCAACAGGTGCGGGCGGGACCGCGGCAACAGGTGCGGGCGGGACCGCAGCAACAGGTGCGGGCGGGATCGCAGCAACAGGTGCGGGCGGGACCGCAGCAACAGGTGCGGGCGGGATCGCAGCAACGGGTGCGGGCGGGATCGCGGCAACAGGTGCGGGCGGGATCGCGGCAACAGGTGCGGGCGGGACCGCAGCAA
>JBILKV010000387.1:0-19700 GCA_044376515.1 Chthoniobacteraceae bacterium
CCGAGGTCACCGCTCCGACAATGTTGGTGACGATCACGTCGTAGTTGCCCGCGTTGGCGGCCTGCGCCAAAGCGATCGTGTAGGAGGCGCTTGTGCCGCCGGCGAGGTTCGTCCCGTCCTTGCGCCACTGGTAGGTGAACGGCGCGGTCCCGCTGGCCGCCACGCTGAAGGTGGCTGGGGCGTTGGGGTTCACCGTCAACGCGGCCGGTTGCGTCGTGATGGTCACAGGCGTGTTGAGCGTGAGGTTGGCGGTGCCGGAGGTGACGGGTCCGACCACGTTGCTGACCACCACCGAGTAGGCTCCCACATCGGAAGCCTGCGCCGAGGCGATAGCCAGCGTCGCGGCTGTCCCGCCGGCGATGTCCACGCCGCCCTTCTTCCACTGGTAGGTCAGCGGCGCCGTGCCCGTCGCGGTGACCGAGAAGGAGGCGGGCGCGGCGGGATTGACTGCGAGGTTCGCCGGTTGGGCGGTGATCAAGACGGGGACGTTGACCGTCAGGGTATTGGCGGCGCTGGTGGTGGAGCCGGCGACGTTTGTGGCCACCACGTCGTAGCTGGCGGCATCGGAGGTTTGGGCGGCGGCGATCGTGTAGGTGGCGCCGGTAGCGCCCGGGATATTGGTGCCGTTTTTGCGCCACTGGTAGGTGATGGGCGTGGCACCGCCGGCGCTCACCGTGAAGCTGGCGGGACTGCCCTGCACCACCGCCGGATTGGCCGGGGTGACATTGAGAATGGGCCGCAGCTGTACGGTCACCAGGGCGCTGTCGGAAACAAAACTGCCCGCCGGCGAGGTCACTTGGAGCTGGTACCGGCCGGCCGAGGCGGCAACAGCCGAGCCCACGGTGAGCACCGCGCTGGTGCCTCCGGAGACGGCCGCAAAGCTGCCGCTGTCGAGGACGGCTTCCTGCCTCCACTGGAAAGAGGTCGCCTGCCCGGGCGCGTGCACGGCGGCGCGCAGGGTGAAAGGGTCGCTCTCCTTCACCGTGACGGGCTGCGGTTGCAGCGTGAAGGCGGGACGCGAAGAGTCGAAGCCCACGCTGGCGGCGATGCCGTTGAAGACGGCGGAGGTGTAGGAACCGGAAACCGCCAGCGCAGTCGGGGCGGTGCGGTTGAGGAAGGTGCCGTCGCCGAGGGCGCCGGTAGTGGTGTTGGTGCCCCAGGAGTAGAGTTTGCCGTTGGAGCCCAGAGCATACATGGAATTCCCGCCGACACGGCTCACGCCGATGGCGCGGACGGTGATGCCACTGAGGGTGCCCGAGGTGGTCACCGCGACCGGCGAAGAGGCGTCGACGGTGGTGCTGTTTCCAAGTTCGCCGATGGTGTTGCTGCCCCAGGTGAAGACCCGACCATCGGAGGAAAGCGCAGCCGAGGCGGACCATCCCGCAGCGATCGCCACAACAGTTTTGCCACTGAGAACGCCGGTGGTGGTCACCGGCACGGGAACGGCCGACATGACCAAGCCGCCGTTGCCCAACCGACCGCCGGTACCGCTACCCCAACTGAATACCCGGCCATCAGAGGAGAGCGCCAGAGCGTGGTTGCCTCCCGCAGCAATCGCCCGGACACTGACCCCGGCCAGGCTGCCCGTGGTCACAACCGCGACCGGCACGGTCTGCGAAGTGGGCGAGGCGCCGCTGCCAAGCTGTCCACTGCCTCCGGCGCCCCACGCAAACACTTGACCGTCAGAGGTCAGCGCCATGCTCCAATTCTCATTCACGGCAGCGGCAATCCCGACGATTGTTTTTCCAGCCAACACACCGGATCGGTCAAGGGCGACCGGCAGGGCCGAGTGGGTCGTCGTTCCATTGCCCAACTGCCCGCTGGAATTGGAGCCCCAACTGAAGACCCCGCCGTCGGAGGTCAGGACAACGGAGTGAGACGCCCCAGCCCCCACCGCCACGATCCTCTTGCCCACAAGCAACCCGACCACGGGGACTTGTTGGAACTCCTGGGTGAGAGCGCCCGTCCAGCCCAACCCGAGTTGTCCGGAGGTGTTGAGACCCGAGGAGTAGAGGAATCCATCGTCGGCCAAAACCACGGTGTGTGAGCCACCGGTGGCGACCTGAAGGATCTGCCGACCGGCCAGCGCCCGGGAGAGCAATGGTGTGGGAGTCGGCAGGTAAGTGAGCGCGGACGTTTGCCCGAGTTGCCCGCTGGCGTTTTCACCCCAGGTGTGGATTCCACCTTCGGTATCGACCAAGACCGAGAAGGTCGAGCCAGCCGAATCCAACATGATCTCTTTTCCAGCGACCGAACCGAACTTGAGGATGGGGGTGCCAACGAAGCTGTCAAAGAGAGAGCCGTTGCCGAGGGCCCCTTTGGCATTGGAGCCGAAACTGTAGATCATCCCGTCCACCGTCGTGATGAAGGCGTGGTTGTGGCCGGCCACCAAATCGGTGGCGACTTTGGAGCCGCTGCCGAAAGAGGAGACTGCGACGGGAGTGGTGGCCACGGAGTTGGAGCCGTCGCCCCGCCTGCCGGCGACACCCCAGCCAAAAACTTCGCCCTTGTCTGAGAGCGCAAGCGCGTAGGCATTTCCTGCGCTCACCGAGGCGATGACCTTGCCCGCAAGCGCCCCGGAGGTGCTGACAGCGACGGGCACGTTGGAAAGGGCGGTGGTGCCGTTGCCAAGCTGGCCGCTGGCACCGGAGCCCCAGCTGTAGACAAGACCCTCGAGACTAAGCACGTGCACATGGTCAAAGCCGGCGGAGATCTGCTTGATCGACTTGTTATTGAGGGCGCCGTTCATGACAACCGCGACGGGAGTAGTCTGCGAAGTGGGCGAGGTGCCGCTGCCAAGCTGGCCGCTGGCACCGGCGCCCCAGGCGTAAAGAAGCCCGTCGGTGGTGACCACCACGCTGAATTTGCCTCCGGCGACCACACCTGCAACGGTCTTGCCGGCGAGCAGCGAGCCGGTGCTCAGTGCGACGGGTTCGTTCGAGTTGACCAGCGTGCCGTTCCCCAGCTGGCCCCGGTCGTTCATCCCCCACGAGTAAACGAGGCCGTCAGCGGTCATCGCCACGGTGTGGTCGCCGCCGACGGAGATCTTCGAGATGGTCTTGCCGGAAAGCGCACCGTTCATCTTGACAGCCACGGGTGCGGGGGCGCTGACCAGAGTGCCGTTCCCGAGCTGGCCGGAGGTATTGAGCCCCCAAGCGTACAACTTGCCGTCGTCGGCCAGGACCACGGCATGGGCAATGCCGGCACCGATGCTCACCGGCTTTTTACCAAACATCACGTTGCCGGCATTGACCACCATCTGGGAAGGAACCGTGCGCCAGACCGGAAGCCCGAGTTGGCCGCTGGAATTGTCTCCCCAGACCAGCGTATTTCCGAGTGGCGCGGTGCCGCCCCCGCCGACGGTCACACCCACGGGTTGGCTGACAACAGTGCCGAGGTCGTTGCTGACCACCAGAGTGTAGGAACCCGACGCGGCGGCCGTTGCGTTTTGAAGCGTGTAAACCGCCGAGTTGGCGCCGCTGATGGGCACTCCGTCCCTGCGCCAGACATAGGTGAAAGGCTCCGAACCGGTGACCGGGATCGAAAGGGAGAGCGTGCCCCCCTCCGCCAGCACCACCGGAGTTGGGAGGGTGGACGGAACCGAGGGAGGATCCGTCAGAGAGGTCAGGGAAGCGGTCTCCGAAACCACCGTTCCCAGCGGTGAGACGATCTCTACCAGATACGTACCCACGTTTTGCTCAGCAAAGGCGGGGATGTCGTAGCTGGGGCCGGTAGCCCCGGAGACGGAGGTGTAGGTGTAGTTGGGCGCGGTGCCGGACCGGCGCTTCCACTGGTAGGAAACGGGGGCGCCGGCGGGATTGGCGATGTCGACCGAGAGAGAAACGGGGTCGCCGAGCGCGGCGGCCACCGATGTCGGCTGGCCAAAGATGGTGACGGCCCCGGAGTTCCAAGCGAACGCCGTGCTGCCAACCATCGCGACCGCATTGGGTTTCAAGTTTGAGTAAGCAGCGGGCACCGCGACGGCGGTGGGCGCCAAGCGGTTGACGTAGGTGTTGTCGCCAAGCTGGCCGGAGGAGTTGTCGCCCCAGGCGAGCATCGAACCGTCGGATGTCAGCGCCAGAGAGCTGTTTCCGGCGGCAGCGATGGAAACGATGGTCTTGCCGGAAAGGCCGGAAACCGCCGTCGGGAAAAGGGCGTTGGTGGTGGAGTTGACGCCCAACTGGCCCGAACTGTTAAGGCCCCACGCGTAAATCTGGCCGTCGCTGGCGAGTGCGAGTACGTGGCTCTGACCTGCGCGCAGCGAGACGATGCGTTTCCCAGAGAGGGCGCCAGCGACCGGCGCGGGCAGGCTGGAAGAGGCGGTGGTACCGAGGCCCAACTGGCCGCTGGCGCCCAATCCCCACGCGTAAACCTGCCCCTCACTGGTGAGCGCATAGCAACTGGCAGAGCCACCGGTGAGCACCCCCGCGGCAGCGATGGCCACAACGGCCTTCCCCTGCAACTGGGAGCCCACCAACACGGGATAGCCGGAGGTGACCGAGGTTGCACCGTTGCCCAACTGCCCGACGTTTCCGCTCCCCCACGTGTACACGCGGCCATCGGTAGTCAACGCCAGGGAGGTGTCTGCCGCGGCGGACAACGCCACAATCGTCTCACCATAGATGGAACCTGACACCCCGGCCCAACCGGGTGCCCCGGTTGGAGTGGTCGTCCCGTTGCCCAACTGCGAACTTGAGTTGGCCCCCCAAGAGGCAACCAAGCCGTCGGCGGTCAGTGCGAGCATGTGGTTGTTGCCCACGGCAACCGACAAAACCCGTTTGCCTGCCAGGACCCCACTCTCGGCAATCGAAGTGGGAACGGAGGTTGGCGCGAAGATGCCGTTCGCCTGCGCGCCGGTCCCCAACTGGCCGCTCTGGTTCAACCCCCACGTGTACAAGGCCCCGTCTGTGGTCAGGGCCGCTGCGTTGGTGACGCCCGAGCCTCCCCCGCCAAACACCGCTGCGATGGTTTTGCCGTTGAACGCCGAAGCCGGGATGGCCGTCGGGACCAACTGGTAGTGAATGGTGCCGTCCCCAATCTGCCCCCACTGGTTGTGGCCGGCGGAATAGGCCTCTCCGGAATTGGAGAAGAGAATGGTCCGTCCCCCGGGACCGGAGTTGAGGGAGGAAAAGACCTTGCCGGAGGGTAGGATGGAATTCACCGGGATCCAGGAATTCACGTAGTCGCCGGTGGCCAGTTGCCCTCGGTCGTTGAGGCCCCAGGAAACCACCTTGCCCTCGCTGGTGAGTGCCTGCGACTGGTACCACGTGGCCCCGATGGCGGTGGCGGTCTTGCCGTTGAGGGCGCCAAATCCCGTGACCAGCACGGGCGACGGGCTCGTGGCGGTGGAGTTGTTGCCCAACTGGCCGCTGGTGTTCCAGCCCCAGGCAAAAACCTGCCCGTCAGTGCTCAGTGCAACCGAATGGTTCATGCCGACGGAGATATCGGCAATGGTCTTGCCAGCCAAAGCTCCGGTTTGGGGCACGGCCGTTGGGATCTGGGGGCTGACGTAGGTCCCGTTTCCGATCTGGCCTTGGTTGTTCCAGCCCCAGCCAAAGAGCAGGCCGTCCTGAGTGAGGGCAAAACTGTGTGCGTTGTGTGAGACGATCTTGACGACGGTCTTGCCGGCCAGGGGCGTCATGGTGACCGCCGTCGGAATGGAGGAGGCAGTGGCGGTGTTGTTGCCGAGTTGGTAGGAGCTGTTGAGCCCCCAGCCAAAGAGCAGGCCATCCTGCGTGAGCGCGAGCATGTGGGCGCTGCCGCAGGCGATCTTTTTCACCACCTTGCCCGCGAGGGTACCTCCGGTCACCACGCCCACCGGCAGCAGCGCATCAAGGCTGGAACCCACTCCAAGCTGGCCGTTGCCGTTGCTGCCCCAGGTAAAGACCTTGCCGTCATCGGTGAGCACAGCGGAACTCTCCGCGCAGGCCGACAACGTAGAGATCGTTTTGCCAGCCAGCGCCCCGTTCATGTTCACCGCGACGGGCACAGGGGAGTTCACCGTGGTGCCGTCTCCCAGTTGCCCGCGGTTGTTCTGGCCCCAGGCAAAAAGTTTGTTGTCACTGGTGAGCACCAGCGCGTGGTTGCTGCCTGCTGCGTACTGGGTGATGGTCTTTCCAGAGAGTGCGCCCGAGGAATCCACGGGCACGTACACGTTGCGTCCGATGCCGTTGCCATCGCCCACCTGCCCGTTGACGTTGTTGCCCCACGACAGGACGGTGGGAGTCGTGTCGGGGGGCGGCGCGACCACCGTCACGCTGATGTTGTTGCTCGTGGCAGTGCCGAGCGAATTGGTCACCGTCAACGTGTAGAGACCGCTGTCGCCCGCCCTGGTGTTGGTCACCGCATAGGTGGCGGAGGTCGCCCCCGCGAGCGGCGCGCCGTCCCTGCGCCACTGGTAGGTGAAGGGGCCCGAACCGCTGAGCAGCGGGAGGGAAAGGGAAAAGGCGTCCCCCGCGTTGAGCACCACCGGCGGCGGGGTGACGGTCAGATCGAAGGCGGGAGGCTCCGTGAGAACCCCCACTTCGGCCACCGCGCTCAGGGCTGAACCGAGAGGGGTGAGGGCTTCCAAAACGTAGCGACCGGCGCTGGCCGCGTTCACGGTCGGAACCTCGTACACCGGGCTGGTGGCGCCCGCGATGGCGACAAACTTGGGCACGCCCCCGACCATGGTTTCCTTCTTCCACTGGTAGGCAACGGGAATTCCGGGTGCGTGCAACAGAGCCGAGAGGGAGGCGGAGCCTCCCTCCAGCGCGGCAGCCGACAGGGGTTGCACGGTGAAGGCAGGTTTGGAGCCCGCCCAGGCGTAGCCACCGGCCGGCGCCATGCAGATTGCGTTCACGCTTCCCGCCAAAGAAGCCGGCACCAACACCTGCGTGGGCACGAAACGGTTGATGGTCGTGCCGTCTCCGACACTGCCGCTGGTGTTGACCCCCCATGCGTAGACGGCACCATCGGAGGTCATGGCCATCGAACTGGTGTCGCCCGCGGCAATCGCAACGATGGTTTTGGAGCCGATTGCCCCGGGCGAAACGAGCACGGGACGGTTGGACTGGCTGACGGTTCCATTGCCCAACTGGCCATAGATGTTGTAGCCCCAAGCATAGAGTTGTCCGTCGGAACTGAGGGCCAGCACGTGGTTGGCGCCTGCGGCGACCGCCACCACGGTCTTTGCCGCCCCACCGCTCCCCCCCGAGGAGGGAAGCGTGATCTCGAGGGGCGAACTCACCGACGCCGTGGAGCCGTTGCCTATCTGGCCGTACAGGTTCCCCCCCCATGCATACAGCTTGCCCGTGAGTGTCAGCGCGTAGGCGGTCGACCCGTTGGGCGAGATGGCCACACTCACCACCGTTTGCCCCGCCAGATTGGAGGTGCCCCCCACCAGCACCGGCGTGGCCGAAAGCGTCAGGGTGCCGGTTCCCAGTTGGCCGGAGGTATTGTTTCCCCACGAGTAGAGTCGCCCCTCGGTGCTGATCGCATACGAGGCATCAAGCCCGGCGGCGACCGAGGCGAAGGTTTTTCCCGCGAGCAGCGCGTTCTCGGGCACCGCGGTGGGCACGCTGGAGTCAGTGACGGTCCCGTTTCCGAGTTGGGAGGTGGCGTTGTAGCCCCACGCGTACAGTTTTCCCTCCGTACTGACCGCAAGCGAATGCAGCCCGCCTCCAGCCACGGCTGCCATTCCGCCGGGCGCGACCAGTTTGGGAGTGTTGGACGGGACGAGGATTGCAGTCGCACCGCCCCCGTTGAGGTTCACGATATTGACATTGCCCACCCCCATCTGGCCGTAGGTGTTTGTGCCCCATGCGTACAAGGAGCCGTCGGTGGTCAGCCCCAAAGAATGGGCCCCGCCGCCGCTCAGCCCCGCCAACACCTGCCCGCCGAAGGAGGAGGAAGGCACCACCACCGGGGTAGGCTGCGCATAGGTCGTCCCATCTCCAATCTGGCCCTGGGTGTTGGTCCCCGCCGCGTAGACCTCGCCACTGGCGGTTACCGCGAGCATGTGGGTCCCGGCGCCGCCGGCAAGTTTGGTCACCCCGGCGGGAGCCAGCGCGCGGCCCGGCACAACCGTGCGCGCAAAATCGCCGTTCGCCAGCTGACCTTGACCATTGGCCCCCACGCCGAATACCGACCCGTCGGAAGCCAGCAGATAGGAGCTGTAGAAACACGAGGCCAATCCAGAGATGGTCTTGCCCGCCATCGCCTCCGTGGGCATCACCATCGCGGGCAGGATCTGGTAGGTTTGTGAAGCGCCGACCCCAGTCTGGCCGGAACTGTTCATTCCCCAACTAAAGACGCTCCCGTCCGAGGTGAGCGCAAGGGAGTGGTAGTAACCGGCAACAACCGACACCACGGAGCGTCCCACCATCGCCCCGTTCGTGAGCACCGCAACGGGATTCGGGTTTGAATTGGCCCCGCTTCCATTGCCGACCTGGTAATAGTTGCCGTACCCCCATGCGAAGGCCTGCCCGTCGTCGGTGCAGGCCAGCATGTGGTAGTAGCCACAGGAAATATCGGTGACGGTCTTGCCGGCGAGCACACCGGTGGTGGTGACCGCCACCGGTGTGGAAGAGTTGGTGGTGGTGCCGTTGCCCAGACCGCCGTAGGTGTTCTGCCCCCAGGTGAACACCTGCCCGTCGCTGGTCAACGCGGCACTGAAATCCGAGTAGGAAGCAATCTTGGTAACCGTCTTGCTTGCAAGGGTTCCGCCCACGGCCACCGGCACCGTCGAATTCGTGGTCTGTCCGTTGCCCAGGTTGCCAAAGTTCCCATACCCCCACGCGAAGACCTTGCCGTCGGAGGTGAGGGCCAAGCTGTGGTGGTGCCCGGCGGCGATCGCCACAACCGTTTTGCCGGCCATGGCAGTCCCGAAATTCACGAGCACCGGAGCGGCGGAAAAGTTTACCACCGGATTGGCCAACTGGCCGTAGCCGTTGTTGCCCCAACCATAGACCTTGCCGTCGGAGGTCAGCGCCAGGCTGTGGTAGTACCCGGCTGCGACGTCCGTGACGGTTTTGCCGGCCAAGACGCCGGTCTTGTCCACCGGCACAAAGCTGGTGCGCCCGATTCCCTGTCCATCCCCGACGGTGCCGGACTGGTTGGAACCCCAGGCCAACAAACTTCCGCTGGCCACCGTCTGCGTCGAGCCGACCTGCACGTCCACCCCCACGCTGGTGGCGCTGCCCAGACCGTTGGTCACCGTGAGCGCATAGCGGCCCGAGGCGTTCGCGGACGCAGAGCTGAGCGAGTACACCGCCTGGGTGGCGCCCACTATAGCCACGCCGTCCTTGCGCCACTGGTAGGTGAACGGGCCCGAGCCGCCCGAGGGCGTGAAGGTCAGTGAGAGCGGATCACCCACGTTGAGGGTGAGCGGATCGGGAGACTGCGTCAGGTCAAAGGTCGGCGCGGTGGAAAGGATCCCCACCTGGGCAGGCTGCGAAAGGGCCACCCCGATCGGGGTGATGGCCTCCAGCACGTAGTTGCCCGCCGAAGAGGAGTCCAGCGAGGCGATGGAATATACGGGCCCGGTCGCGCCCGGGATGGCCACGTAGGCGGTTTGTCCGTTGACGATGGTTTCCTTCTTCCACTGGTAGGAGGCGGGCACCCCCGAGAGATTCAGCATCGCGGACAGGTTCACCGCACTGCCCTGCGTGGCGGCCACCGGTTGGGGGTTGACCATGAAGGAGGGCTTGGCTCCCGACCACGCAAAGCCCGATGCGTAAGCAAACCCGATTTCGTTGAGCAGCCCGCCGCCCCCTGCGGGCACCAACAGTTGCACCGGAGTGTTGCGCTGGGTGACGGCCGTGCCGTCCCCGATGGAACCCCCGGAATTATCTCCCCAGGTGTAGACGCAGCCGTCGGAAGTCAATGCCATGGAGGTGGATCCGCCCGCAGCGATGGCAATCACCGTTTTACCCGTCATCGCCCCCGGGAGAACGGGAACGGGCAGGTTGGAGCTGGTCGTGCCGCCGGTGCCCAGCTGGCCATTGGTGTTCGAGCCCCAGGCAAAAAGCTGGCCGTTGGCAGCCAGCGCCAGCACATGGGCTCCGCCGACGGCAACGGCGGCGACGTCCACGGGCGCAGTGGTCCCCCCCACGGATCCGAGCAGCGAAACCTGCGTGGGAAGCGTGGCGTTGACACTGCTCCCGATCCCGAGTTGGCCGCTTGCGTTGGACCCCCAGGAGAAAAGCTTCCCATCCAAGGTGACTGCATAAGCGCTTGAACCATTGGAAGCTGCCGCGATTGCGACGACCGTCTTGCCCGCAAAGGTCCCGGTGCCCCCCACCAGCAGCGGAGTAGCCGAATTGCTCGTGGAGCCCACCCCCAGCTGGCCGGCTGTGCCGAGCCCCCAGGCAAACACCTTGCCGTCGGAGGTGAGCGCCAGAGAGCTGTCACCCATCCCGGCCACCGACACGAACACCTTTCCAGCGATGGCAGCGTTGGGGGAAACCATCGCAGGGGTGGCGGATGTGGCGTACAGACCGGAGCCGAGCTGGCCGCTGGTGCCGGAGCCCCAGGCCATCACCCGACCGTCGGAGGTCACCGCCAGCGAGTGGTTGCTTCCGGTGGAAATGGCCCCCAGCGCGTAACCCACCGGGAGCGGGAGCGGGACGTTGTAAGACGCATAAACCGTTTGGGACCCCCCCACGAGATTGGGGAGGTAGACCGGGCCGGTCCCCAACTGGGTGTTGTTCTGAAAACCCCAGGAATAGAGCGACCCGTCCGTGGTCAACGCCATCGAGTGAGTCAGCCCGCCGGCGACCGAGGCAAGCGCCTTCCCACCGAAGGTCGACGCGGTCAGGGGGGCCGGAGTGTATTGGTAAGGCAGTGTGCCGTCCCCGATCTGGCCGTAATTGTTGTAACCGGCCGCGTAGGCTTCGCCGGAGGCCGACAACAGCAGCACGTGGAAGGAATTGGCGATGGAGAGTTTGGCCACCGTCTGGGCGGGCGGCACGTTGAGAAAGGCAGGGATGTAGGTCGGCAGGAAGTCGCCCTCGGCAAGCTGCCCGTAGGCATTGCCGCCCCAACCGATCAACTTGTTGTCCGCGGTGGACACCATCGAGAAGGCGCTGCCCGCCGCAATTTCGACGATCGTCTTTCCCGCCAGCGCTCCGTTGGGCGGCACAAATACCGGCTCGGAAGATGGGGTCATGGTTCCGTCACCAAACTGGCCGCTGGCGTTGGTGCCCCAAGCGAAGAGTTGGCCGTCGCTGGAAAGGGCGAGGACGTGGCTGGCTCCGGCTGTGATTTTGGCCACCGTTTTGCCCGCAAGTGCCCCATCCATCTTGACCGCCACGGGGAGGTTGGAGTTCACGGACGCGCCGTTCCCCAACTGGCCGCTGGTACCCAGCCCACAGGCGAAAACCTTTCCGTCGTCGGTGAGCATCAAGGTCTGGCTGGTTCCAAGGGCCACGGCGGTGACCGTCTTGCCGGCCAGCACGCCGGCGGTGTTCATCGCCACGGGCACGTTGCGTTGGCTGTTGGAATTGTCGCCAAGCTCGCCCCGCAGGTTGTACCCCCACCCGAACACCTTCCCGTCGGAAGTCAGCGCGATGCTGAATTCCCCGTTGGCCGCAATCTGGGTGACCGTTTTTCCTGCCAGCGCCCCGGAAACATCCACCGCCACGGGCACCGCGGAGTTCACGTTCGCACCGTTGCCGAGGTGTCCGTAGTTGGGCGCTCCGCCGCCCCACGCGTACACGCGCCCTTCGCTGGTGAGCGCCAGAGAGTGGTAATTTCCGGCGGCAATGGCGACGACGGTTTTGCCGGCGAGCACCCCGGTCATGTCCACCTCAACGGGAGAGGGCTGGTACATGGGGCTGCTTCCGTGTCCAAGCTGGCCTTGGGTGCCGTAGCCCCAGGCAAACACCTTGCCGTCGGAGGTCAGCGCGAGGGAGTGGGCGTTGCCGGCCGCGACGGCGGTCACCGTTTTGCCTGCCAGCGGACCGGCTTTGTCGACCGGCACAAAGTTCGCCTTACCGATCCCCCTGCCGTCCCCGATCTGGCCGTTGAGGTTGTATCCCCAGGCGATGATGCTGCCGGAAGTCACCGTGCCCGTGTCCACCGGGCCGACCTGCACCTGGAGCACCGCGCTGGTGGCGCTGCCCAGACCGTTGGTCGCCGTCAGGCTGTACCGCCCGGAGGCGGTGGCCCCCGCGCCGGAGACCGTGTAGGTGGCCTGTGTGGCTCCGGAGATGGGCACGCCGTCCTTGCGCCATTGGTAGGTCAGCGGAGCGGTGCCGCCCACGAGGGCCATGCTGAGGGAGAGCGTGTCGCCCACATTCAGGTTCAACGGCGCAGGGGTCGTCGTCAGGTCGAAGGACGGCGCCGTGGTGAGCAGGCCGACCACGGCCGGCGCACTCAGCACCGAGCCGGCCGGGGTGACCGCCTCAAGCGCAAAACTGCCGGCCGTCAGGGCCGTCACCGAGGGAATGGTATACTGGGTGGACTCCTCGCCCGGAATGGAAACCCACGTGGACGAGCCGTTGAGGGTTGTGAGCTTTTTCCACTGGTAACGGACGGAAATCCCCGGGGCGTGAACCCCGGCGTTCAAGGTGAGCGCGGTTCCCTCGGTGACCGAAGCGGACTGGGGTTGGGCGGTGAAGGTCACCCGCGCGGAGTCCAGCGCGTAAAAGGTTCCGTGTGACCCAGCCACGCCAACAATCACGTTCGCCGTGGGAGCCGGCCCGGCGAAGCCAAGGCCCGAAATGCGGCGCCCTGCCAGTGCGCCGGAGGAGGAAATCAACACCGGCGTGGTGCGAGCGGTGTGGGAACCGTCGCCCACCATCCCCAACACATTGTAGCCCCACGCGTAGAGTTGGCCGTCGGAGGTCAGCGCCACGGCAGTGTTACCGCCGGGGAGGAAGGCTTGGACGGTCTTGTTGGAGAAGCCGAGGACAAGGGTGGGAGCCAGGGCATTGACTGTCGAACCGTTGGCGAGCTGGCTGTAGGCGTTGTGGCCCCAGCCGTAAAGCTGACCGTCCTCGGAGGTTGCAAAAACCGAAGTGTTGCTGGTGGCGATGGCGGTGGCCCGCTTGGTGGCGAAAACCCCGCTCACGAGTCCGGGTGTGTTGAACTGCACAGTCGAAGAGTTGTTCCCCAACTGGCCGTTACCGTTGTAGCCCCAGCTGTAAATTTCGCCCTGGGCGGTCAGTGCGTAAACAGACTCGTCACCCACCTGCGTGCTCGTCGCGGCGATCGCGGTGACCGTTTGAGCCGAAAGAGCGCTCACCTGCACCGGCACCGTTGAATTACTGATGCCCCCGTTGCCCATACAGCCCGCGACCCCGCGGCCCCAGACAAAGACTTTGCCGTCGGTGGCCAACGCCATCGACACGTTGCCGGCAGCGGCCACCGAACAGAACCGTTTGCCCACCATGGCGGGGGTGCCGACTACCGCCACAGGCGCCGTGGCGTTGGTCTGGGAGCCCACCCCCAGCTGGCCCGCGCTGTTGTCCCCCCAGGTGAGAAGCTCCCCTTCGGCCGTGAGCGCGATGTTATGGAAGTAACCGGAGGCGACCGCCACGATCGTCTTTCCCGCGAGCGCCCCCTTGTCGGAGATGCCGGCCGGCGTTGGGGACGGAATCAGGTTTCCCCTGCCCAGTTGGCCGGAGGTGTTGGAGATCCCCCAGGAATACACCGCCCCGTCGGAGGTGAGCGCCACCGCGTGCATCCGGCCTCCCGTGATCTGTACCAGACTCTTCCCCCCGAAAAAGCTCTTGTCCACGGAGACAGGCGTCGCATCCGTGTAGGGGACAGTCGCGCCAGGGCCCCAGCCCATCTGGCCATAGGAAAGGTCACCGACCGTGTAGACCTCGCCAGCGTCTGTCACAAACGCACTCGAGTAGCGAGCCGCTCCGGCGGACACAAAGTTTTTGCCCGCAGGAAGCGACACCGGCGTCAACACCAGGCAGTTGTCGAAGAACCCTGTCGCGGTCTGGCCGAGGGCACTGTTGCCGGTGGCGTAAAAACTGTTGTCGGTGGTCCTGAACTGGTAAAAGGCAAGCCCTCCGGTGAAGTCGGCAACCGTCTTTCCCCCAAGGGGGGTCAGGTCCACCGCCACCGGGGAGAGGGCGGTGGCGGTCGTCCCGTTGCCCAACTGGCCGCTGATGTTGTACCCCCAGGCAAAGACCTTGTTGTCGGAGGTGAGCACCAGGGTGCTGGTGTCGCTGGCGTAAATTTTGGTGACGGTTTTGCCCGCGAGCACCCCGGACATGTCCACGGGGGTCGGCACCTGGGAGGCGACCGTGGTGCCGTTGCCGAGCTGGCCATAGCTGTTGGTGCCCCACGTATAAAGGCTTCCATCCGAGGCAAGGGCCACCGTAAAGCTGCCGCCGAGCCCGGAGTACTGGCGAGCGGCGCAGGCCGCCACAACCGTCTTCCCGGCGAGCGCCCCGGTCATGAGCACCGCCACGGGGGAGTTACGCTGGCTCTTGGAATTGTCGCCGAGCTGTCCCACGTCGTTGGCACCCCAGGCGAACAACTGGCCGTCGGAGGTGCGCGCCACCACGTGGTAGCCCGCGCTGGAGATTGCAGTGACCGTCTTGCCCGCGAGCAACCCGGTCACCGCCACGGGCGCCAGCCGGTTGGTGGTGGTGTTGTCGCCCAGTTGGCCGGAAGCGTTGTTGCCCCAGGCAAACACCTTGCCGTCCGAGGTCAGCGCGTAGGAAGAGTCCAACCCGCAGGTGATGCCGGTGACGGTCTTTCCAGCAAGAACCCCGGTCACATCCACCGCCACGGGCGAGGTGATGAGGGTGGTACCGCTGTTGTTGCCCACCTGGCCATTTACGTTGTAGCCCCACGCGAAAACCTGACCGTCGGAAGTCCGGGCCAGATAATGGCCGAAGCCACCCGCCACTTCGACCACATTCTTGCCCGCGAGCACTCCGGTGGCCAGCACCATGGCGCCCTTCATCATGGAACCGTTCCCGATGAGGCCGTACATCTCCGTACCCCAGGCCACGTGTCCCGGACTCCCGGTGACACTCACCACCTGAGCGGGGCTGGTCGCCGAACCCTGCCCGTTGGTAACCGTCAACGTGTAGCTGCCCGCCGCGGAGGCGTCGGCAGCGGAAAGGGTGTGGGTCAGGCCCGTGGCCCCCGGGATGGCCACCCCGTCCTTGCTCCACTGGTAGGTTCCCACGGGGGTGCCGGGCACCGAAAGGGTGACCGTCGCCCCGGTGGTGACGCTCACCCCGGGAAGGGAACCGACCGTGAAAACAGGCGCCTCCGGGAGGGGGTCCACCGTGACGATGTGGCTGTTGAACGACGTCATGTGGCTGTCGATCCGCACGTAGTAGCGCCCGAAGGAGGTCGCATCCGCAGAGGCAACGGTGAGGACCGGAGAAGAACCGCCCGTCACCGGCAGCCACCGCTTGGAGCCATCCCCCTGGGTGACTTCCTGCCACCACTGGTAGTTGACCGCGATTCCCTGCAGGTTGACCGCACAGTTGAGGGTGAATGAACCGCCCATGCCCACGGTGGCTCCCTGCGGTTGGAGCAGCAGGTCCATGCCGCCGTTGTCCCAGGCCATCCCGGCGTTGCCCAAGGCGGCGATGTTGACCAACTGGCTGACGGTGGGCTCGGTGAAGGAGAGCAGCACGGGGGTGGACCGGTTGGTCGTTAACCCCTCCCCTACCTGGCCACGTTCCCCGAGTCCCCAGCCGTAGATGCGCCCGTCGGAGGTGAGCGCGTAGGAGGAGTTTCCCTGCGCGGCGATCGCCACCACCGAACCGGAAAGCCCGCTCACCTGTACCGGACTGGTCTGGGTGGCGACCGCGCTGTTCCCCAACTGCCCGCTGGAGCCCAACCCCCACGCAAACACCATGTTGTCCGAACTGAGCGCCAGCACGTGATCCGAACCCGCGGCCAGCGCGACGATTTTTCTGCCCGCGAGAACGCCCGAGGTGGTGACCGCCACCGGCACGGTCGAAGTGGTGGAGCCGCCATTGCCCAACTGGCCACTGGTTCCAACGCCCCACCCGTACACCAGCCCGTCGCTGCTCAGCGCGTAGCTGGTGCCACCCGCGTTGGAGTTGGCCGCCGCAACGGCCACGATGAACTTGCCCGCCAGGGAGCCCGTGGAGACCACCGCGACCGGCGAAGTGGTGCTGAGGCTGCCGCCGTTACCCAACTGGCCGTTGGCATTGAAGCCCCACGCGTACACTCTGCCGTCGGTGGCCAGGGCGAGGGAATGCGACCACCCCGCGGCCACTCCCATGACCGAACGACCGGCAAGCGAACCGCCCGTCACCGCGACAGGCGCGGTGGCGTTTACCGTGCCGCCGTTGCCGATCTGACCGCTGGAATTGCCCCCCCACGCGTAGGCTTTCCCGTCCCGTCCCGCGGCCAAGGTATGGTATCCTCCGGCGGAAAGCATGCTGAAGAGCGTGCCTGCGGTGATGGGCAGCGGGGTCGCCGAGGAGGTGAGTGTTCCCTGGGCAATCTGGCCGCGGTCGTTACGCCCCCAACCGTAGGCGACGCCATCGGTGGTCAGCGCGATCTGGAAGGGCAGGTTGGTGTCGTAGGTCAGCGAATTCGTGGGCGTTCCGTGGCCGTCCACAATCGAGAGCAGCTTCATCCCGGAAAGCCCGAGACGGTCGCCGGTGAGGCGGGCAGGCCTCATCCCGTCAATGCCGTTGGCAAGCTGCCCGGTTTCTCCCGCCCCCCAGGTGCTCACAAAGCTGTCCGAGGCGGCCGCCACCGAAAAACCGTCCCCCGCCGCCGCGCTGACAAAACTGCCGGTGGCGGACACAAGCACGGGCTCAAGAACGGTCCCCCAGCTGCCGTTTCCAAGCTGGCCAAGCCCACGCCCGCCCCACGAGTAGAGCTTGTTGTCGCTCGCCCAGACGATGGTCGCAAGCGAGGCCGGTCCCGAGTAAACCTTCAAGACGGTTTTGCCCGCGAGCGCCCCGGTCATCTTCACCGCCGTGGGTGTCGCAGCGGAGGTTAGATTGCCAGTCCCCAACTGGCCGCGGTCGTTGCCGCCCCACGCAAACAGCAGCCCGTCCGAAGTACGCGCCACGGTGTGGTTGTAGCCCGCCGCCACATGGGTCACCGTTTTTCCCGCGAGACCGCCGCCGTTAATCAGCACGGGGGCCGTCGAATTGGCCGTGCCGCCGCTGCCCAACACGCCGCCGGTGTTGTCCCCCCAGCCATAGAGGGATCCTCCTGCGATCGCGTAGCTGCGGTTGCCACCGGCCGCCACCACCGTGGCCGTGCGGCCCGCCAGCGCACCGGACATCGTCACCGCCACGGGAGAGGACTGGGTGGCGGTCAATCCGTTGCCCAACTGGCCGTTCGCGCCCGCCCCCCAGGCATACAGGGTCCCGTTGGAATCCAGTGCCAGAGAATGGCTGAGGCCCGCCGCGACGCCGGTCACCGTTTTTCCTGAGAGCACCCCGGTTCCGACCGTGGTCACCGGCAAAGACCGGTCGACGGAAGTGGCATCCCCCAGCTGGCTCGAGACGTTGTCTCCCCAAGCGTAAACCTTGCCTCCCGCCACCGCGAGCACGTGCCGCTGGCCGGCAGCGATCGCGGTGACCGCCGGCTGGGAAAACTGGCCGGAAGCGGTGACAGTGCCCGTGCCGCTCGCCGTGGCCTCAGAACTCAGATTAAAACTCGTTCCGTTTGTGACGCTTGCCACGGTAGCTCCGGCGGGAATAGCGGCGATGCCGCCCACGGACATCCCTGCCAAAAGGCCCGTCGTACTGGCCACCGTCACCCTGAGCGAACCCGAAGTGACCGAACCGCCCGTCAACGCAATGGAACCGGAACTGATCGAACCGCCCGCAATCGCCCACGCCACATTGGCAGGCGTACCGGCGACACCGTTCCCCAGCTGGCCGTCGGAGTTGGCCCCCCAGCTGAACACACTCCCGTCGGAGGCAAGCGCGACGGCAAAATCGCCGCCGGCAGCCACCTGAGTGAAGGTCTTGCTGTTGAGCTCGCGCCCGGCGACGGCTACCGGAACAGTCCAGCGCTCCAAACTGGAAATCCCGAGGCGCCCGTCGGAGTTGTTACCCCACGCATACAGGTTTCCCACGGAGCCAGAATTGTCAAAGGCCAGCGTGTGCGCGCTTCCCAGCGCATACGAGGCAGGCAGCACGGTCTTCCCGGCAAGCCCGCCTGCGAACAGGACCCGGGTCGGCGTGGTCAGGCTTGCCAGCGTGTTGTTCCCCAACTGGCCACTGGTGCCCACACCCCAACCGAACACGGTGTTGTCCGTCGTCACCGCGTAATTGTAATTATACCCCGAGTGGAGCTTGGCGACCGTCTTGCCCGCCAGTGCGGTCATGGTGACCGCAACGGGAACGTTGGTGACGGTGGTAGTTCCGTTGCCCAGCTGGCCGCTTGAGTTGTCGCCCCACCCGTAAATCTGGCCGTCACTGGCGAGCGCCAGCACGTGGTTCATTCCAGCGGAGATCGCCTCAACCGTCTTACCCGCCAGCACCCCATTCATGTTCACCGCCTGCGGAACGTAATTGTAAGAATACATGCCTTGGTTGGGCCCGTACCCAAACTGGTTGGAACTGTTCAAACCCCAGACCCACACCGTTCCGTCCTGCAGCAGCGCCACGGAATGGGAGTACCCGGCTGCGATGTCCTTGACCGGCCGCCCGCTGGCCACCCCGATGCCTCCAACCAACCCAATCGTGGGGTTGTAGACGGCGTAGCTGAGGCCCGTCTCTCCAGAGTTGCTGTAGCCCCATCCGAACACATTGCCCTCATCGGTCAGCGCAAGAGAGCGTCCGCCGGCACACGCGATCCGCTTGATCGTCTTACCGGCCATTACCCCGAGCACCGCCTCCACTGGCACCGTGCTCCGCAGGCTCGAAAACCCGAGCCCGAGCTGGCCGTAGGCATTCGTACCCCAGCCGATGATCCGGTTGTCCTGGGTCCGCACCAGCGTGTAATTGAGCGCCGCGACCACTTCAACGATCACCTTCCCCGTGAGAACGCCGTTGAGGTCGTTTACCGCCGTGGGAAGATTCCGCTGATCCAGATCCCCCGTTCCCAACTGGCCCTCGGCGTTTGACCCCCAGGTGAAGATGGTGTTGTCGTCCGCCACCGCGACGGAGTGCGTGGGTCCGACCGCCGCCAACTTGACCTTTTTTGAGGTCAGCGCCACCGAAATGCGCTTGATCGAAGTGGGGGTCGGCAGCCCGTAGCCTTCCCCTGTCCCGAACGCTCCCTCCGCGTTGGAACCCCAGCTCAGGATGGAACCTGAATCGGGCATCACGATCCCATGCAGCGCACGCTGCCCAGCCAGCAACACCCCGAACACGCCCAACGCGACCAGCAAATACCAGCGCGCGGCGAAAAGCCGGCGCAACCGCCGGAGGCGGCTTTCAACTGGTGGAGCGGGACGCATGAAGGGGGAACCCGCAGGGTCCGGCCACTAGGGCTTTCTCCTGCTGCGGGTCAGCAGTCTACGGAGAAGGGTCTAGGGCATGGACATGTGGGATACCAGTAAAACACCGTGAATTTGCAAAAGTTTGGCAAATTGTTTTGTTTTCGTACGGTTGGATACTTCCTCTGAAAAACAGTTGGGCAGAGAGGCGTTCTTCAGGCGCTGATCCGGAACGGCCTGCTGCCATGCATCAGTTTGGCTTATTCAAGCAAGCTGCCGGGTGGGCCTTCGAGGAAACCAGTAAGTGGGGCAGGCATCCTGCCTGCCTTCCGCGCCCAAGCAGGCAAGATGC
>JBILKV010000229.1:0-6919 GCA_044376515.1 Chthoniobacteraceae bacterium
AATCACCGACCTGGCCTCCGCTGAACGCTGGCAGAAAGTATTGAGTGCGATGAACTCCGGGGAGATGCCTCCCGACGATGAAAAGCAACCTGACGCCAAGGCAAAGACGGATTTTTTGGATGACCTTGCGAGCACGCTCGTTACAGCGCGCCGCCAACTCAGTGACCAACACGGAGTGATCGCGTTGCGCCGCTTAAATCGGAGGGAGTACCAGAACACCATCCGAGTGTTGCTGGGCGTTAATCTGGATGTCAGTGAGTTGCCCTCGGATACCGGTGGCCCCCACTTTGATACGGTAGGAGCAAATCTCTTCCTGACCGGTAACCAGTTTGAACAATATGAGTCCCTGGCTCGGGAGGCCTTGGATCAGGCATTCACCGCGAAAACGGCGGGAAACTTAACCAGAAAACATCGGGTCGAGAGCGAGACATTAAATCGAGTCTTCCTCAAAAGGAATAAAGACGGGCTCGACGCGATGGAACGCGCGACCAATTGGATCAAGGCCGTGGACGATGCCGTGGCACGGCCCGACAATTCCGCGGTGGTGGCGGACCTTCAGAAGATTGCACCGAGCGCGGATGCGTTGCGTTACCATTGGAAAAAAATCCCGGGCGCTCCGAGTCCGATGGAATTTGGTTTCGATAAAACCGCGGAGGTGAATCCCGCCGGCGTGTACCTCTTTCGAGATTTCACCGAATTCGTCCGCTACGACGAGTACTACCTCAGCCTGCCTCATTTGGATAAAGGTGCCTACCTGACGGAGCTTACGCGTGTTGGCGGAGGCAATAACATCGCCGCCATCCAAGGCCTGTCGATTCCTGTCACTTTTCCCCCCGGCGAATACGTCGTTCGGATCCGTGCGGGCGCGACGGAAGATGCCCCCGCTGCGCGCAAGTTCCTTGAATTTGGGCTCAAAGGATCGAAGGGGGGAGCCACTCCGGCACTGAGCACCCACCACATCACCGGGACCATCGGAGAGCCTCAGATCATCCAGGTACCGTTCTCCTTCCGCAAAGAAAATGCGGACCGCGGGCATCGAAACCTCTTCATCCGGGAACGTGGTGCAGCGGATGGAGGGAATGATGAGCGGGTGAAAGCGGCGTACAAACAAAACGGGTTCGGTCCCAGGGTCGCTTTATGGATTGATTGGATTGAGATCGAAAACGTGTCCAATCCGGAGGATCTCCCGCCCCCCGGAATCCAAGCCCTCGAACTTCCTCTGGATGAAAACACAACCGCTGTTCCGCCAGAACAGCTGAGGACTGCCTTCGGGAACTTTATCAGGGAGGCATATCGCGGCGGGAGCGTTCCCCGGGACACCCTCGAACGTTTAACAGGCATCTACAACGCGCGCATCGAATCTGGGAACAATCACCGAACCGCCGTCATCCATACGCTTGCGACGGTGCTGTCTTCACCGAGATTTTTGTACCGTGCAGAACCGGAGGCGGCCGGGATGCATCGCAACCTGAGTGACATCGAACTTGCGACACGGCTGTCCTATTTTCTTCTTGGCGAGCCTCCGGATTCGACTCTTCGAGAACTGGCGGCGCGGGGAACGTTGGGGAAGCCCGAGGTGCTTTCAGCGCAGACAGACCGCCTGTTGAATCACGCGAGATCCGGGCAGTTCGTGCGGCCCTTCCTTTCGCAATGGCTTCTTCTGGACCGCCTCGACCTCTTCCAGTTCAGTCCAAAACTCTTTCCTCAGTTTGACGACTCGATGAAGGCCGCGGCACGGCAGGAAGTCTATGAAACCTTCGCGCATTTATTGAGCGTGAACGCGCCTCTGAGCGACCTGCTCCGGGCCGACTACGCCCTGGTGAATGGTTTGCTCGCCCGTTACTACGGAATCGAAGGTGTCTCCGGAGATCACTTTCGTAAAATCGCTTTGCCTCCGGTCTCTCCGCGTGGCGGTCTCCTCGGAATGGCCGCGATCATGGCGATGGGAAGCAATGGCGAACGCACAAACCCGGTGGAACGTGGCGCGTGGGTCTTGCGGAAACTGCTCAACGAACCTCCCCCTCCGGCTCCTGCAAACGTTCCAGAGATCGCACGCCTTGCAGGAAAGCCCCTCACAACGCGTGAACGCCTTCATGCGCATCAGGAGAATCCACAGTGCGCGAGTTGCCACCGCAAAATCGATCCGATTGGCTTTGGACTCGAAAATTTTGACGCCACGGGAATCTGGCGCACGACGGATTCATACCAGCCTGTGAGCGAGGGAGGGGACACCGATCCGAAGCTGAAAATAACCTGGAAAATCGACTCCTCTTCAGTGTTTCACAAGGGGCCCGCGTTTGGCGGTTATTTCGAAATGCGGGACATCATCGCGACAAAGCGCCGGAACTTTGCAAAAGGTTTTTGCTCCGCCTTGATCGAATACGCCTTGGGGCGGCCCTGTGGCTTCAGTGATGACGGGCTCGTGGAGTCGGTTGTCGACCGGTGTGAGAAGAAAGGTTTTGCGACGCGTGAATTCCTCCACGCCCTCATTCAAAGCAAAGAGTTTCGGAGCAAGTAAAACACTGCCTAAAAGCTACTATGAAAAATCCGCTGAACCGCCGCCATTTTCTACGCTCCAGCACAGCGCTGATTGCCCTGCCTTTCCTTGAATCCCTCGGTTTTCGCCGCTTTGCCTCCGCCTCAAGTAACGGGGCCGGCATGCCGCGGCCAAAACGCCTCATCTTCCTCGGCTTCGGCTGGGGCGTGACCCAGGACACCTGGTACCCGAAGATCGAGCAAACTGGAACAGATTACACGCTCCCAGCCGGCCTTGAACCGCTCGCCCGGCACAGGGCTGATTTCAGCGTAGTGCAGGGCTTGTTGAATAAATACAACTCCAACGGTCATTACGGCAGCACCTTCTGGCTCACCGGGGCGAACGAATTCGGCCAGGCAGGCCAGAGTTTTCATAACACGATTTCAGCGGATCAGGTCGCGGGAGAACATTTGGGGAAGGAGGCTCGGTTTGATTCACTCGTGCTCGACTGCGGTGCGGCGGCGGCGGCTTCCGGGCATGGACAGGGCTTGTCTTTGTCCTGGGACATTCGTGGGAAGCCCATCTCGGGGCCAAAGAATCCCGTGGAGGCGTTCCATCGTCTCTTTGCAAAGGACACCACTCCGGTGGAGCAGCAAAAAGCGATGTTAGCCCAGAGACGGAGCGTTCTGGATAATGCGATGGAAAACGCCCGGGACCTACAGCGGACTCTTTCCAAAACGGATAACGCCAAACTGGACGAATATTTTCAAGGCATCCGCGACATCGAGACCCGGCTGAGCAGGGATGAAAAGTGGCTGGGAGTGCCCCGACCGGCAGCACCCCTGGACGAGCCCAAACCCAGTCTCGCAGGCTATGAGGAAATCAGGCTCATGTACGCAATCATGGCAGCGGCCCTCCAGACGGACAGCACGCGTGTTTTGACCTACCGTCAACCGGTCAGCACCCTCCTGACCAGTTTGGACATCCGAATTGATGCGCACACCATGAGCCATTATCTCGGGAAAGGACCTGAGTATCTCGAGGCCTCTGAAAAAAGAGATCACGCACAAAGCGCTCTCCTTGCAGAGCTTTTGGATCAGCTCAAAGCGATCAAGGAACCCGATGGCAGCTGTTTGCTGGACCATACGACGGTGGCTTTCGGAAGCAACATCCGCACGAGCCACAGCCTCGATAACTGCCCAACCTTACTCGCCGGTCGAGGCGCAGGCATCAAACTGGGTGCAAACATTGTCGTGCCAAAAGACACCCCTCTGTGCAACGCCTGGCTCACACTGATGCAAGGGTCTGGCGTGCCGGTGGAGCGGCATGGCGACAGCACAGGCGTCATCAAGCAGCTTCTCGCTTAGACACGCGTAGGAACCGGTGGCCCGTGGGGGCAACGCAACTTTATTTAAAACTCTCGTTTATGTCCGCTCATTCCTCCGTGCTTTCTGGTGTGTATCCCATCGTCAACACCCCATTTCATCCGGATGGCAGTGTTGATTACGAAAGCCAGGAACGGCTGGTGGATTACCTTTTAGAGAACGGGGCGCATGGCCTCGGATTATTCGGTAACGCAAGCGAAGGCTACACACTCTCAGGGAACGAACGCGTCGAATTGATGCGCCACATTTCCAAACGCGTCGGCGGCCGCGTGCCTTTGGTCGCCTCCAGCGGACACACGGGCACGGATGCGGCCGTGGAATTGAGCAGGGAACTCGAGGGCCTCGGCGCAGATTGCCTGATGGTGCTGCCTCCTTATTTCCTGAAAACAGACGGCGATGGCTTGCTGTACTATTTCGAGGCGATTTCAAAAGCCGTGAAGATTCCAATCATGGTGCAGGATGCGCCGCTGATGACCCAGGTTGCGATGCCGCCTGCGCTTCTGGCCCGGATGGGACGAGAGATCGAGAATGTCAGGTACGTCAAGGTGGAGGCTCCGCCAACGCTCTCCAAGATCACCGCTCTTTCGCGCGCTGCCGGTGATTCCCTGACCTTGTTTGGCGGACTCAACTGCCAGTTTTTTATCGAGGAGTGGCAACGTGGTGCGCGGGGACAGATGCCGGGCAGTGACCGGACCCGGGATTTGGTGCGCATCTGGAATCACCTTGAAAACGGACAACTGGAACAGGCGTGGCGTGTGTTCAGCCGGATCCTTCCCTTGTTGCGTTTTGAACTGCAGCCCGGGCTCGGGGTTTCAGCGCAAAAACAGAATCTTGTGGCAGAGGGTGTGATTCAATGTGCGAAGGTGCGTCATCCGACGGCGGCGCTTGAAGCTGAGAGCCTGTTGGAGTTGGCGTTCTTACGTGAACTGGCTAGCAGGGAGTAATATTTGAGCGCCCTCCCCCAGCGCCGCATTCCGCACCTGCGATGGTGGATCGCCGGATTGCTGTTTCTCTCGACGGTCATCAATTACATCGACCGGCAGACCCTGTCAGTTCTCGCGCCCGTTATTACCAGCGCACTGGAGATTTCGGCGATTGAGTACGGGAATATCCTCACGGGGTTCCTTGCGGCTTACACGGTCATGTATGTCGGCTCCGGGTTCCTCGTCGATCGCTTTGGGACGCGCTTATCGCTGAGCGTGTTTATTGTCTGGTGGTCGCTGGCCAATATGGCGCACGCCTTCTCCAGAGGCCCATGGTCCCTTGGAATACTGCGGTTTCTTTTGGGAATGGGGGAGTCCGGCAACTTCATGGCGGCCTTCAAAGTGGTAAGTGAATGGTATCCAGCCAAGGAGAGGGCTTTGGTGCACGGTGTCATCCAAGGGGGCGCGGCAATCGGCGCCATCATCGCGCCGCCAGCGATCACCTGGATCAATGCGCGTTATGGCTGGCAGCCTGCTTTTCTTGTGACTGGTTCGCTTGGGTTTGTCTGGTTGGCACTGTGGCTGGCCCTCTATCACCCGCCAGAATCCCATCCCCGGATCACGGTTGAGGAGCGTGACTACGTGCTCGCTGAAGCGGCGCAAACGCCCGAGGTCCCCAAAACCTCTGCCAGACAAATCCTCAGCTATTCCCAAACGTGGGGGCTTTTACTGGGCCGTTTTGTCTCCGATCCGGTATGGTGGTTTTACCTCTTTTGGCTTCCCAAGTATTTGGTGGAACAACGCGGGTTCACGATGGTCGAAATGGGAATGCTGGCCTGGTTGCCCTATCTCTCCGCGGACTTGGGCGCCATCTTCGGTGGCTGGATGAGCGGACGCTTGCTCGCCGCAGGACGCTCACCCATCGCCGCACGGATGGCGGTGATGATTCCATGCGCCCTCATGATGCCTCTCTCATTCGCGATTCATCACGCCCCCTCGCGCCCCCTCACCATTGCCCTGATCTGTTCGGTGACCTTTTCCCACATGGTGTGGAAAACAAATCAAAACACGCTGACAAACGACGTCTTTCCCAAACAAATGGTCGGCACTGCATCTGGAATCCTCGCCTTCGGAACCGGACTGGGAGGGACTTTGTTTACTTGGATGACCGGTTTCGTGGTCCAACGGTTTGGTTACTCAGCCATCTTTATGGTGATGGGAGTCATGCACCCCTTTTCCTACCTGATCATTCGGCGGCTGGTGACCCGGCCCGTCGTCTCATAGCGCCTTCTTTCCAAATTTTATGAGGATACAATCCATCCGGGCAATTCCCGTCCGATTGCCCCGAAACCTAACGGAAGCACGGGGTACCGCGGGCTCGCCGACGCGCCTTGTGGGAGAGGGAAACTACCGTTGGTCGAGCGCTTACCCTGTCCTTTACTCCGTCCACTTTGAGACTGCGCTGGTTCGCGTCGAACTCTCCAACGGCTTCGTGGGTTGGGGAGAAGCGCAGGCTCCGCTCGCGCCCGAGGTCGCCTGCACCATCGTAGAGCACCTTCTGCGTCCCGCCCTCCTGAATGAAGAGTTTGACGGAACCCCGGCGCGCATCTCCCAATTGTGGGAGCGCATGTACGCGACAATGCGGGTGCGCGGTCAGTCCGGGGGCTTTATGATCGATGCCATGAGCGGCGTGGACATCGCGCTCTGGGACCTCGCGGGGCAGATTTCTGGGAAGCCGGTTTGTGCCCTCATCGCAGAAAATCCCGAACTGAGCGTCCCCGCCTACCTGAGTGGAACCTCCGGCGCTGGTCCGAAGGAACGCGCAGAGTTCGCTACCCGTTACGCGGATGATGGCTTTGATTTAGTCAAGTTGTACTACGAAACCGAATGGAGTGACCTGCTCTCCATCGCCGACCTGCTCCCGGACCGGATGCGCTTTGCAGTGGATGCTCTATGGCATCTTCCTGTGGAGAAATCGGTTGCGATGGCGCTTGAACTCGACGAGCGGAATGCTCGCTGGCTGGAGTGCCCCCTCTATCCGGAGGAGGCAGACGCCCATGCGGCGCTCGCAGCCGCCATTCGCACTCCGATAGCACTCGGAGAAAGCTACCGAACCCTCAGGGAATTTAAGCCAT
>JBILKV010000230.1:0-6878 GCA_044376515.1 Chthoniobacteraceae bacterium
ACGCGATCCAGCGAGTCTGATCCGCTCTCTGAAAGGACGCGTCACGCAGGTGCATCTGAAAGACCTTTCTGCAGGTGTCAGACTGCCGGAGAAGATCGAAGGCTGGTGGAGTCTGCCCGTCGAAGCTTTCGCGTCTTTGGGCGAGGGCAGCATTCCTTTGAATCCGATCGTCGAGGCCGCCAAGGAAGCCGGCGTCCAGTATTGCCACGTGGAGCAGGACCTTTCGCACGACATCATGGCCAGCATCCGCCGGAGCCCGGCCTACCTCCGGAGCTGATTTTCCAAACAAACTCAACCAACGAGCTACCCATGAGACAAACGCCATTCCCACCTGTGCTGCTGCTTTGCTTCCTCGCACTGACCCACGCGTGGTCTCAGGACCTCTACGACTACAAAAAGCCGCGCGAGTCCCAGAACTGGACCACTATTATGCTCAAGACCAAGCCATCCAACGGCCCTGACTTGCCGCTTGTCCTGCTGATCGGCGATTCCATTGCCGTGCGCTATTCCTCCGAAGTGAGCGCGGCGCTCAAGGACAAGGCTTACGTCTCACTTCTCGGCACCTCCAAGGCGGTGGGGGACCCACCCTTGCTGGATGAAATCAAGCTCGTGCTGCGGCAGAACGTTTACTCGGTCATTCACTTCAACTTCGGACTACATGGTGACGTCGCTGATCTACGCGAAGGACTCGCGGAGGTGATTGCCACGATGAAACGCCATGCACCCAACGCCAGACTTATCTGGGCCACGACCACGCCCTGCCAACAGAAAGACGACGCTCCTGACGCGAGAGTCATCGAGAAGAACAAAACGTCCGACGCAATCATCGCCAAAGCCGGCATCAACCATGTAGACGACCTTTACACGCTGGTTGCCAAGCATCCGACCAAGTTATGGGACGGTGGCGGTGTGCATTACACGGCAGAAGGAACGGCGATTCAGTCAAAACAAGTCGCGCAGGCCATCTCAGCTCTGTTGCCATGAATGGACAGGACTTTCCTTTAGGCTTCAGGCTCAGGTTCGGACGGTTCGGCAAGCACTGCTTATGCCGTCGACGGCTTTTCTGCTTTCCGGCTTTTGTGGGGGGGCGTTGCTGTGCTGTCCCGCGCCGCGAGCGGACGCATTTGCCTGCGCGAGAGTTTCTCTAGTGAAATAAATCTAGGATGGGTCTGCCCTTGTCGGCCACGGTGAAAGGACGGCCGGACGGGGAGAGTTCCACATGCTCAGGGTCAATGCCGAGCGACTGCGCAATCGTGGCGTTCAAGTCCGGCATGGTCACCGGTTTTTCGGCCACCTGTTCGCCCACTGCATCAGACGCCCCGTGAACGTACCCTCCTTTGATGCCAGCCCCGGCAAGCCACCAAGTAAACACGCTGGGGTGATGCCCGCGGCCCGCGGTGACGGTGCTGATTTGCGGGGTGCGTCCAAATTCGGTGGCGAGCACGACGAGGGTTGAGGCAAGCAACCCCCGTTGGTGCAGATCCTCGAGCAGCGCGGCCAGCGTCTGATCCGTCGGAGGCGTCATGTTCTCCATGGACTTGATCTGGTCGTTATGGGTGTCCCAGTTGTGGGCGTCTTCGACCTCCACAAAACGCACTCCACTTTCGATGAGGCGTCTGGCGAGCAGGCAACCCTTGCCGAAAGTATGCTGACCGTAGGCTGCAAGTGTCGCCTTGTCCTCCAGCGCAATGTTAAAGATCCGCAAATCCTCACTCCTCATCAAATCTGAGGCAGCGCGTTGCACTTTCAAATAGGCTGTCGCATCGCGGTGCGGTGTTTGGCTGACAAAACGTTCCCCCACTGCGCGTGACAGGGCGGCGCGCCGGGCAAAATCTGATTCCGAGGTTTTGGACGGGAGAGTCGCGTTCTGAAGGCCCGCGCCCGGATCTACGATGGGCAGGGGCGCCAGTTGGGTGGGGAAAAACCCGCTGCGCGGATGTTGCGGGCTTCCATTGATGAGGACGTTGCCGGGCAACACGGCATTACCGGAGCCGAGGAGTTTTGCCGCCCACGCCCCCAGCGAGGGGTGCGTCACGGTGGGTGTCATGAATTGGCTGGTATGGGCCAGGTAAGTGCCGCGGTCGTGGATGCCCTGAGTCGAGGTCACCGACCGCACGAGCGTGATGTGGTGCATTTGCTTGGCCAACCGAGGGAACCACTCGGAGACCTGAATGCCATCCGCGCTGGAACCGATCGCCTTCACCCCGCCCATCTCAGCCTTGCCGGGCTTCGGGTCAAAGGTGTCGATGTGCGACATCCCTCCCCGCATGTACAAAAAAATCACGCTCTTAGCCCTGCCTTTGGATCCGGGTTCGCCGCGGGCCTGCACGGTGCCGTCTGCAAGAAGACTGACTCCGAAAACCGCCCTCGCAAAACCTTCGACAAAGGCCCGGCGACTGGTGTCCTGACAGAAAGCACTCATAAATAGGCAAGACTCACTGGTTAAACAAAAACTCGGGAGAGTTCATCAAGGCCCAGATCACGTCCTGATCGAGTGTCGGACTGTCCCGCATGAGTGCCGCCATTTGGGTCAATTCCTCCGGGACCGCCGAGCGTATCAGCACCGCGCGGAAAATGAGTTGTATTCGTTCAGCGCCTGAGGTGTTGCTCTCGGTCAGTTGCTTGCGCAGGAAGGACTCCTCGGCAAGCGCCTTGCTGGTAAGCTCACCATTCATCAGCGCTAGGGAATGGGTCGTGTTGGGGTCTCGGCTGAAGGCGTCGATTTCGCGCCGGTCAGACTGGCCAAACTGCCGCAGAAAATGTCCAAGCGGCAGGGGCAGGGGAATCTCCGAAGCCCGCACAAAGCCGGAGGGTAAAGATTTCCACCGGGGATCGCTCTCTCGGTGGGATTCCGCCGTCCCAGTTCCCGGGCCGCTCGCGGAGGTCGGGCCTGCGCTTTCGGGTGCGGCGTTTTCGGCGGCATGCAACGCGGTGAGCCTTCGCAATTCCCGCTCGTCACCGCGAGCCTGCGCCGCCGCACGCTCCTTGATCTGTTCGCCCCGCCGGAGGCTCGCCTGCCTGCCTTTTGCGTGTTCAAGCTGGTCGCTTCGGGCCTGCTCCAGGAGCTCATCGGCGGACATCGCCGAAAGCCTGCGCAAGCGCTCGGGATCGAGGACGCCCTCGGGACGGACCTGAGATTTACGCTCGTCTATGTCGGGGGCAAGCAGCACGAGGAGTGAGTCCCAGATTTGCTCCGCCGAAAGGCGTCTGAGTAAGGGGCCGCGCAGCTCAAACGCGGTTCCGGGTTCCTGACTCTCGCGCACGGACTCGCACTGGTAGAGCGGCGTATTCATAAGAACCGAAAGAAAGGCGCGCTCGTCGAACTGAAGGCGAACAAACAACTCGCTCAGAAGCTCCAGCAACTGGGAATGTTCTCCGTCGGGCAACACCGAAAAGCTTTCGACAGGCTCAACCAAGCCCGCGCCCATCACACGTTTCCACAGCCTGTTTACAATGTTTTTTGCAAACCGCGGGTTACGGGGGGAGGTCAACCAAGCTGCAAAAGCCTTGCGGCGGTCTCCTTCGGTGAGATCGGCCTCTTCCCCAAAGAGGGTTTTGGGGGGGACGGTCTCTCCCCGGAGAGCCGCCTCGTAGGCATAGCCTGGAGGGAACTTCAGCTCCCTGTCAGTGTCCCGGGTGAGCCGTTTCAACGGGGCAATGGTCCGGCTCACGCCCTGCTCCAGAGCCTCGTTCTTTCCAAGGGCGGCCAGCTTTGCCTTGATCTCCGGGTAATGCCTCACGTTGTCAGGAGAATATCCGCCCGGGCTTCCGAGGTTGCTCACTCCAAAGGTGAAGGCGGCCATTTGATAAAAATCTTTCTGGGTCACCGGCTCAAGGGGGTGGTCATGGCACTGTGCGCACTCCATGCGGGTGCCGAGGAAAATGCGCGTCAGGTTGGACATGTGGTCCAGAGGCATGCCGAGGTCCCGGAGATAGAAACCGACCGCCCCATTTTCCCAAATGTAGCCGGAGGCAGTGATCAGTCGCCGCACAAACTCATCCCAGTGGATGCCGGAGCGCACCGCATCCCTGACCCAATCGTCATAGAGTTTCCCGGGCTGCCCGGGCGCGAGGCCTCGACCGTTGACTCGCAACAGGTCCGCCTTCCAGTTGAACATGTGGCTCACTTAACCCTCTGACGAGCAGAGACGTGCAATCAGCGAGGTGCGTTATTGCGGATTTTGATCTCCAAGAAAATCCTCGCTCTCCTTGAGACTTGGAATCCGCCCGACGACATCGAGATAGACGCGGCGCAGGAACGTCTGGTCGCCTGCCGGTTGGCTCATTTTGGTGCCCTTGGTTGAGTGGTGTTGGTCGACCAGTTTTTGGACTTCACGGCTCAGCAACTGCACGTCCTCACCATCGGGCACCCTCACCACCGGACGCGCGACCGGTCCGCGATGATCAAACCTTGTCCACGAATCCAATGGTGCGCCGCGCGCGATCCACTCGCGGATCGTCGCCCGCTCCGACTCGCTCAGCGGTTGGGCCCCCCCTTTGAGCGGGGGCATCACTTCCTTGTCCGTGTGCGGGAGCGAAACGCGCTTGAAGAGTTCGCTCTCCTCCGGTTGCCCCGGCAGAATTCCCGCACCGCTGCGAATCCCCGCCGCCGAATCGAGAAGCAGGTCGCCCTTCGGTTGCGCCTGTTTCTGGCTGTGGCAGGGAAAGCAGTGGTGATAGAGGATCGGCAGAATGTCTCTCTCAAAAAGGGGGGCATCGGCGGCGGCCACCCGATTCGTGGCGAGCAATGCTGCCAATCCCGTGAGGAATACCATTGCGCGCACTCGGAAGTTGAATTTCATGAGGGGAGTTGGTGGGGGACGCAGAGGCGTCGCGAACAGGCCGGCGCGGCGTCAAGAAGGATGGAGGGCATGTGGTTGTTGACCCGCGCGAATTCCAGTCCCACGGAAAGCAATAACAACGAGCAATGACAACAGGCAATCCCGGCGCAAGTAGTCCCTCCAGCGAAACAATCAAAAGTGTTGCCCAAAAGTGCGTTGGGCAAGGAGTGCGCGTATGCCCTCAAACAGTGGGAGCGTTTGGAGCGCTATGCTGGGGCGGATGTACATGGCCGGACGCATAGAGGAGCACCCATCAACCGCAGGCGCGGCAGCAAAAGACAGGCAAAGACTATTCGGGCGCCGGCCGCCTGCAGAGGCCCGTGCAACTCTCAGCGCCCCCGCCATGAAAGAATGGGCTGCGAGTCTCCTCACGCCAGGATTTGCGCTCTGATACTCGGCCCATCCACCCATTCCGCCGGGAAATACACATGCCGCGGAACCTCGGGAACTCCACGCTCATGTTGAAGCAGTTGGGAGTGAATCAAATCAACCGCCGCCGCTGCCACATGGTCGCGCCGGTGATAAATCCCTGCGTATTCTCCTGTTCGCTTTGTCCAGTCATGCACCACAAAACCGACGTCCCCCGGGATGCTACATCCCAAATCCAAAATCCAGTCGGGGACCTTCCAGTCAAAGGAGATCACAGCATCCGGGAGATTGGCTGAGAACCAATCACGGAAAACGCTGGAATTAAGGGACATGTCGTTGTGAGGCAGTAACAGGATCGGCAGGCGTTCTGCCTCCGGTAGTCCGGCTTGGAACTGATACCAGCCGCCGCTGTAGCCGTTGAGGGAGCGGTTGTCGATCCACTGCGTCACGGCCAGGCCAATGCGGCGATAGCCACGCTTCTGAAGGTGCGCGGCAGCCAATTGCACTCCAAGGTTCATGCTTGTGGAGCAAGAGTGAAGCGAGGGCGTGCGCATCGCAAAACCAAACGCCACTGCAGCCAGCCGGGAGTAATCCAAGGAACTGCAGGGAAGACTCAAACTTTGCGGTGACACGATCACGGCCTCGATGCCCCGCGCGTCAAGAATCCCCTGAAGGCGCATGGCCGTCAGCCGGTCGCGTCCAAGCCAAAACTCTTCGACTTCATACCCGTAACCGTAAGCCCGGCTCTTGATATCATCCAAGGAGACATACTGGTAGGCCGGTCCCAAGAGCCCATCGTCCGCAACGTGATCCCGAACCACCGCGATTGTTGCATGGCTTCGAGGGCGCTTTCGGCCCCGGACCGCATGCATCATTCGAGAAAGATTCGGATCAGCTTTGTAGCCAAGTTTTTCCGCACAGACGAGCACGCGCTCCCGGGTTGCCTTCGACACCTTCGGCGCATTCCGCAAGGCACGGGAAACCGTCATCAGAGAAACACCCGCGGCGCGCGCCACGGCCTGCATGGAGGCTGTCTGTTCCGGCACTGGGTTAACATAACCCAGCAGTGGAGGGTGCGTCTCGAAGTTTATCCTGCTTTGTTTGGTAAGCAGTCGCGACTCCCTTCTTCCCCCCGGTGGATTCGGTTCTCTTCCTCCTCGCCCGGAGCAACAGCTCTAACCGCACTCATGAACCAGCCTGCAGTACTCCCAGATCCGCTGCGCAAGGAGCTCTTCCAGCGTGGAATCATCGCTGTCCTCATTGTTGAGGACCCCGCCGACGCCCTGCCTCTGGCGCGAGCCCTTTTGGCCGGTGGGATCTCCTGCATCGAACTCACCCTGCGCACCTCCACCGCTTTGGACTCCGTCCGCGCGATTCGAGCCTCTTTTCCCGAGATGCTTGTTGGTGCCGGCACGGTCCTTTCGCCGTTGCAAGTCAACGAGGTGAAAGAGGCGGGAGCCGCCTTTGGTGTTTCCCCGGGAATGAATCCCCGAGTGGTTGCTGAGGCTCGTAACATTGGACTCCCGTTTGCTCCCGGTGTCTGCACGCCAACGGACATTGAATTTGCCGTGGAGCTGGGCTGCCGTTTGATGAAGTTTTTTCCCTGCGAAACGAGTGGTGGGCTGCCATATCTCCGGCACATTGCCGCACCCTTTCACCACCTGGGTG
>JBILKV010000396.1:0-6801 GCA_044376515.1 Chthoniobacteraceae bacterium
GAGCGGGCTCGCTGACGTTGGGTGGAAGACTGGCCGGGACCACGGTGGATGTGTCCGCGGGAGCGTTCCTGAACGTGGTGGACAGCGGATCACTCAGCTTCCTCACAGTGCTTGGGAACGCCGGAACAGTGAACTTCAGCACGGTGGCGCAGACGATTGAGGCGCTCAATGGGGCCGGGTTGCTGAATTTGAGCAACACGGCGCTGACGCTCAACAGCGGCAGCTACACCGGGGTGATCGCCGGCGGGGGCTCGTTGGTGAAGAGCGCGGACGGAGTGCTGCTGTTGGGCGGCAGCAATACGTTTGGCGGCGGAGTGAGCCTGAGCGGAGGCACGGTGTTGGTTGGCAACGACGCAGCATTGGGCACGGGCACGCTGACCTTCACCGGAGGCCGCCTCTCCTCAGATTCTGCCACGGCGCGCACCCTGACGAACCTGCTCGCGCTCGGCGGTACGCTCACACTCGGGGATGCGACCAACGCGGGGCTGCTCACGTTGACGGGGGATGCGGTGCTTGCCGGCGAGACCACGCTGATCCTCGCAAGCGCCGGAGTGTTGAGTGGCACCATCAGCGGAGGCTTCGGTCTGACCAAGGACGGGGCATCCACGCTCACTCTGTCGGGTACCAACAGCTACACCGGCACGACGACGGTTGAGGCCGGCACGCTGGTTCTTTCGGGCGGTGCGGCGCTGGCCAACAGCATGGCCGTGGTTGTCGGCACCAATGGAACGCTGCGCCTGGCGTCCGACGAGGAAATCGCCTCGCTCGCCGGCTCCGGTACGGTCGACCTGCACACGAGCCAACTCACCATCAGCGGCTCATCCAGCACCACCTTCAGTGGGTTGATCACCAATCAGAGCGGGTCGATCTTCAAAAATGGGGCCTCCACCCTCACTCTCACTGCGGCCAACAATTTCGTGGGCGGCGTCTTCTTGAATGCCGGTTCGATCGCAATCGGAAACAATCAGGCGCTCGGTACAGGCACCGTGACCTTCACAGGAGGCCGTCTCTCTTCGGATTCTGCTACGGCTCGCACGGTTACGAATGCGATGGTTTTGAACGGTACGTTGGCCTTTGGTTCCGCGGCGGGACCCGGCGCATTGAGCTTTAGCGGTGGCGTGACGCTTGCGGGCGACAGTGTGTTGGACATCGCAAGTCCGACGACCCTTTCCGGCGCGATCGCTGGAGCGTTTAATCTGACCACCGGCGGAGCGTCCGAGCTGACGCTTTCCGGTGTGAATGGATTTGGCGGGACGACCAGTGTTACCGGTGGCACGTTGACCCTGGCCAGCGGTGCCGCATTGACCGATACGATGGCGGTGACGGTGGCGGGTGGAGCGCTGCTCAAACTGGCTGCCGCCGAAACCATCGGATCGCTTGCAGGCGGTGGTGCGTTGAATCTGCAGAGCAGCACACTGACCGTTGGCGGGTCGCTGGACGCGGTATTCTCTGGTGCAATCAGTGGCAGCGGAGGTCTTGCGAAGACTGGAACCAGCATCTGGACGCTGGGCGGAGCCAGCAACTTCACTGGCGGAGTGAACTTGAGCGGCGGCAGCCTCTATGTGGGGAACGACGCCGCGCTGGGCGTTGGGACGCTGACCGTCTCGGCGGGCGTTTTGGCGAGCGACTCGACGACGGCACGGCAGCTTTCCAACAACGTGGTGCTCGATGGCAATCTGGCGCTGGGTGACGCGGTCAATACGGGACGGTTGACGCTTGGCGGCGCGGTTTTGCTCACAGGGGATCGGACCCTGACTCTGGCGAGCGACGTGGAGGTGTCCGGCGGAATCAGTGGCAGCAGCGGATTCACCAAGAGTGGAGCGTTGCTGACATTGTCCGGGACGAGCAGCTTCACTGGTGCGCTGACCTTGGCTGCAGGATCGCTGGCGCTGACCGGCAGCGGGGTGCTGCAGACCAATACGTTGTCTGTCGCTGCTGGAGCTGTCTTTGATGTGGCCAACGCCGCGCAGCTCTCGACTGGTGCCGGTCTGACGGCGGATGGAACGGTGAATTTGAACAGTCCGCTGGTGGCGTTGGCGTTGTTGGAGGGTGGATCGAGCGGATTGGTAACGCTCAACGGGACTGGATTGCAGCTGAGCGGCGGTAGTTTTGCCGGCGTTCTCTCCAATGGCGCGGCGGCGGGTTCGCTTGAGAAGGTGGGTGCCGGGCTGCTCACCCTGAGCGGGTTGAACACCTTCAGCGGGTCGGCGACAGTCTCCGCCGGATCGCTCGAATTGTCCGCAGGTTCGCTGGCGACGCTTTCCGTGGCGGTTGGATCCTCAGGATTCCTGACGGTTTCAGCCGGAGCGACCTTGAACAGTGCGGCGGCCCTCTCGCTCGCGGGCACCGTGCGTTTCGGTGCTTCGGAGGTGACGCTCGGAACGTTAAACGGTGCCGCCACGGGAGTGGCTCAGCTGTCTGGAACCGCCTTGACTCTGGGTGGCGGGGTTTTCGCGGGAGCGCTGGTGGATGCTGGCGGAGCGGGGAGTTTGGTGAAGGTTGGCGTTGAGACGCTCACGCTGACGGGAGCAAATAGTTTTGGCGGATCGCTCACAGTGAGCGGTGGGGTGCTTGCGCTTGACGGTACGGGAGCGCTTGCGAGCAACACGCTGAATGTCGGAGCTTCCGGGACGCTGGGCGTCGGCGCCAGTGCGACGCTTTCGACGAGCGCGGCACTGTTGGCCGACGGGGTGGTGAACTTCAATGCCAACCTTGCGTTGCAGACGCTTACGGGATCCGGGAGCGTGAATCTGAACGCAACCACCCTGACTCTCGGCGACGGAAGCTTCAGCGGGATGCTCAACAACGGATCTTCCCCAGGCAGCCTGGTGAAGGCTGGCTCCGGCACGTTGACCTTGAGTGGCAACAACACCTACACGGGTGCGACAACGGTGGGCGCAGGAAGCCTGACGCTTGCGGCAGGCGGAGTGCTGGCCGGGGACCCTCTCACCGTCGACAGCGGCGCGACTCTGAACCTTGCCTCCGGTGCGGCCATTTCGAATGCGACCCAGTTGGTGGCGAATGGGGCGGTGAACGTCCTCGCCGCCGGAGTGCAGCTTGCGAGCCTAAACGGAAGTGCGGGCGGCGTTGTTTCGGTGGATGGAGTGGCGCTGACCATCGGAGCTGGTCTGTTTTCCGGTGCGTTGGCAGACGGCGTGGCTGCGGGCAGCGTGCTCAAGAGTGGCAATGGGTTGCTGAGCCTCACCGGAGCGAACACGTTCCTCGGCGATCTGACCGTCTCAGCGGGAACCTTGCGGATTGGGGATGGCGGGACGAGCGGGAGCGTCGCAGCGAACATCATCAACAATGCGGCGCTCGAGTTTAACCGGAATGACCGGCTTGAGCAGACCTCGAACATTACCGGCACCGGGACGCTTTCCAAGCTGGGCTTGGGCGAGCTGGTGCTCTCGGGTACAAACACCTTGAGCGGTCTGACCACGGTGGCTGCGGGAACCCTGACGTTGAGCGGCGGAGCCGCCCTCAACAGCGCTGGGGCGGTCGTGCTGGCCGACAACGCGGCTGTGACCTTGAATCTCGCGTCCTCGCAGACGCTGGGGTCGATCGCCGGCGGGGCTGGCAATGGCGCAGTCAATCTCCAAGGCAACACGTTGACCTTCGGCAACGCGAGCGCCACGCAGTTGAGCGCTGTGATCTCTGGAGCAGGTGGCCTGGTCAAGCAGGGGACTGGTACGGTGAGCCTGAACGGGGCGAACACCTTCACCGGAGCGGTGGCGGTCAACGGCGGAACACTGGCGCTCCTGGGTGGCAGCGCGCTTGAGGACACGGTGACCCTCACGCTCGCCAACACGGCGGGGGCGGTGTTGCAACTGGCTGCCAACGAAAGAGTAGGAATGGTGTTGGGAGGTGGCAACCTTGGAGGTGAAGTGCAGCTCGGCAACTTCACGCTCACGCTTGGGAATGTCGCCGGTGGCGAGTTCGCAGGGGTCATATCGGGAACGGGCGCGCTTGTGAAAGTCGGCAGTGGCGAGCTGATTCTGTCTGGGTCGAACACCTTCACCGGTGGGGTGACGGTCACCGCCGGTACGTTGCGGGTGGGGAACGCCACGATCATCGGATCCGTGGAGGCGGACATCCTTAACAGCGGCGTGCTGGTGTTTGACCGCAGCAACAACTTCACCTACGGCGGAGTCATCAGTGGAACGGGTGCGTTGGTCCAGCAGGGGAGCGCTACGTTGACACTCTCGGGTACGAATCTTTATACGGGGCTGACGTCGGTCAACAGTGGGACGCTTGCGTTGAGTGGCGGGAACGCGCTGCCCGATACTGCGGCAGTCGTCCTTGCCGACAATTCAGGAGCGGTGCTGCGGCTGAACGCCGCTGAGACGATCGGTTCGCTGGTGGGCGGTGCGGGCGACGGTCGGGTGGAATTGCAGGCCTACCGGCTGACTTTGGGAGACAGCACTTCCGGCGAGATCACGGCGGCATTCTCCGGCACAGGCGGGTTGACCAAACGCGGGGGCGGAGTGGTGACGCTCTCGGGAAGCAACACGTTTGAGGATCTATTGCGGCTCGAGGCCGGGACCGTCGTCCTGGCGTCCGCTGGTGCGATTCGCTCGGCCACGGGGGTCCAGATCGATAATTCGGCGGGCGCGATGTTGAGCCTGGGCGCGTCGCTGACAATCGGTCGTTTGCTTGGCGGTGGAGTGACCGGCGGCGAGGTGGCGCTCAACGCCAACACGCTGACGACGGGCGACGCGGCCGACAGCACCTTTGCGGGAGTGATTTCGGGTGCGGGATCGTTGATCAAGCAGGGTACGGGTGCCTTCACTCTTTCCGGAGTGAACACCTTCACGGGTGCGACCACGGTGAGCGTTGGAACCTTGACGCTCTCAGCAACAGGTTCACTGGCGAGCAACAGTCTGTCGGTTGACAGCGGGGCAGTCTTCAACGCCCTGAACGGGTCGTATTTCCCGGGCAACAGCACCCTCACAGCCGATGGTTTGGTGAACCTCTTCAACAGCGCCGTGAGTGTGGAAACCTTGTTGGGTGGCGGGGTGGTTGCCTTGGATGGAACGGCGCTGATCCTTAACAACGGTTCCTTCACCGGGGCGCTCAATTCCACCGGCAGCCTGATGAAAGAGAGTGCCGGGTTGCTCACACTCTCTGGCAACAGTGGCTACACCGGCACCACGAATGTGAATGCGGGAAGCCTGACGTTGAGCGGAACTCTCGCGAGTGCGGGCATCACGGTGGGGACGCTTGGGACGCTGAATGTGAGCGAGACCGGGTTATTGCCTGCAGCGTCCCTCGTGGACGTGGCTGGCGTGTTGAACCTTTTGAACAACGCAGTCACGCTCGGAACCCTGAACGGAGGGTCCAGCGGCTCGGTATCCTTGAACGGAACCACACTGACGCTCGGTGGAGGGACATTTGTCGGCCAGATCCTGGACGGAAACGCTGTGGGCAACCTGGTGAAGACGGGGGCTGCGACGCTGATGCTGAGTGGAACGAATGCGTACACCGGCTACACTCTGGTGAGCGGCGGCTCGCTGCTGGCAGGCAGCGGTGCGCTGGCGCAGAGTGGCTCTCTTACCGTGAACGCGGCGTATCTGGGGGCGGTGGACCTCAAGCTGGGGACGACTTTGGACGTGGACAGCACGGGTGTCGTGGTGGTCTCCGGTACTGGGTTGACGCTTGGAGCCGTGAGCCAGACAAATGTATCGGCCAACGCGCTCGACTTCACGGGAAGCGCCGGAGTGATCACGCTCGCGGGTCTGGTGGGTGCCGGGAGCAGCCGCTTTGGCAGTGACGCGACCATTTTGGGAGGCGGCATCACGATGGGAACGGTGAGCGTTGCAGGGCTGCTGACCAGCGACATCGGCGGGGGGGTGGTGAACGCGGGCCTGTTGAATGCCGGGACGCTGAGCGGGGGCGTCAGCAGTGTGACTGGCGGTGCGACCGTGTTGGGTCTGGTGGGAGGGACGCATGTCATTGGAACCACGCTCAGTGCCGCGAATGTCAGTGGCGGCCTGACGACTGTGGGCGGAATTGCGACGGTTGGAACGGTGAGCGGAGGCAGTCTGGTGCTCAATGGGACCGCAGCGAGCGTCACGGAGCTCAACGGAGGCGTGTTCACCCTGAGTGCTGCAACGACCCTCAGCGTGAACGGCGGGGACAGCGCTGGAACAATTCAGGGTGCGGGCAACTTGTTGAAGAACACCGCCGCAACGCTGATCCTGCGCGGAGCCAATAGCTTCCTAGGCACGACGTTGGTGACTGAGGGGGTGTTGAACATCAGAAATGGCGCTGCTCTTGGAGCAAGCGCTGGTACGACTACGGTCTCCGCAGGCGCCGCGCTGGAGCTCCAAGATGGCATCACGATTGGTCCTGAGGCACTCGTGCTCGGGGGGACGGGGATCGCTGGCTCTGGTGCGTTGAGAAACGTGTCCGGCAACAACAGCTTCGCCGGGGATCTGACCCTCGGATCTGCCGTTCGGATCAATTCGGACGCCGGAACCCTGACGCTTGGGGCGGCAATCTCGGCGGCAGACTTTGATTTGGCAATTGGCGGATCCGGCGACACGTTGCTTGCTGGATCCATCGCGTTGGGATCCGGCGGATTGAGCAAGGACGGTACGGGATTGCTCACATTCAATGGATCCGGGACCTACAGCGGGACGACGACGGTGGGAGCGGGATCGTTGACGCTGGGCGGAAGACTGGCGGGGACGACGGTGGATGTTTCCGCGGGAGCGTTCCTGAACGTGGTGGACAGTGGATCACTCAGCGCCCTCACGGTACTCGGGAATGCCGGAACGGTGAACTTCAGCACGGTGGCGC
>JBILKV010000231.1:0-6765 GCA_044376515.1 Chthoniobacteraceae bacterium
CCGTAGAAGGCGGAGGCGAACTTGGCAGCGTAGCTGAGGATCGGGGTGTGCTCAAAACCGGCGGCATCCAAACTGGCGCGCATGGCGCCGATGCGCCCGTCCATCATGTCGGAAGGAGCGACAATGTCGGCGCCCGCTTGCGCGTGGGAGACGGCGGTGCGTGCGAGCAGTGCGACCGAGGGGTCGTTGAGCACGTGGGGGTGGCTCCCTTCAAAGTGTGTCACCCCGCAATGACCGTGGCTCATGAACTCGCACAGGCACACATCTGTGATTACCAAAAGTCCGGGTACGGCCGACTTCAGGGCGCGCACGGATCGCTGGACCACGCCGTCAGCGGCGTAAGCCTGGGAGGCCTCTGCATCCTTGTCCTTGGGGATGCCGAAGAGCAGCACGGCCGGCACCCCGTCTGCAAAAGCGGCGCCCGCCTCGTCCACCAGGGCGCTTTCGGTCAGTTGCGAAACCCCCGGCATGCTCTCCACGGGCACCGGGGAATCCACTTTTTCACTGACAAACAGTGGCAGGATGAAGTCTGCGGGGTGCAGGCGCGTTTCGCGCACCAGGCTCCGAAGGGCCGCAGAGGTGCGCAGGCGTCGCGGGCGATGAGTCAGGGAAAGTGCGGACATGGGAAGGTGGCTGTGGCCCGGAAAAAGGTCTGGGTTGTTTTCAGTTTCTGGGTGGTTTGAATCCTTCGGGGCGTGAGGAGATTTTGGGGCGCTCGGGAGTGGCGTTTCCGATGAGTTCCTCGTCGCTCACCCGGACGCCGCCGGAGATGGCGAGCCTTCCGTCGGGTTGGCGAAGCAGGCTGGGGCGGCCCGCTCTTGGGGTTTTCGAGCGGTAGACGGCTTGTCCGGAGCGCCCCGTGGCAACATCGACCTGGGAGAGAATGTAGGTGTCGTCGCTGGCCGCGTGCAGCACATACAGGTTGTTTTCCCGGTCGGTCTGCATTTGAGGGGCCACCGCCGCGAGCATGCGCCCCAGAAAGTAGGGCGGGTAGTAAAAGCCGTCCCGCTGATTTTCGAGTTTTGCGTACAGGAACATCCCCTCCCTACGCTGGAGCGAGAGGACGGAAAACATGCGGGGTGTTCCCTCATTTTGCTGTCCCTCCGGAACCCCCACGCTGGTGCTCCACAGCCTGTGGCCTGGATCCACGTTGAAGAAGGCCGTCGGGGTGACAAACTGGGACCGGGTGGGACCGTAGCTGATGGAAACCTTTGCCCGGTACTGTCCCGAACTGGGCAGTTCAAAGAATTCGTGGAGGGGAATGGTCCGTGAAACGGTCTCTCCGGACGGGATAAACAGCGGTGGGACGTGAGGCGTGTCGGTACGGTGAGCCGGTGCCTCACCGCGCATTGCGTTCAGCTGGATGAGACACCAGTTTTCCTCGGTCACGCCGCCCTTGAGGGTGATGTCCCGGCCCGCTTGGTTGTTGATGGTCAGCGTCGCAAGCACCGGTTCGCCCGCCAGGTAGGTTTCGTGGGCAAACCGGAGGGTTGCGCTGATCTGGGCATGGACCGTACCCGCCAGGAACAGCGTGAGCAGCGTGAGCAGCGGCAGAAATGGGGAGGGACGGAGGCGCATCGGCAGTCAGGGGCGGGGGGATTTGCGGGCCACGGTGCGGAAACCGAGCGAGGGAGAACGCGTGTCGGGCGGAAGCGCACTCGCTGCATCCAGAGTCAGCAGGGGGGCGTTGAAATGGCCGCCTTTCGCCACTGCATTCTGGTTTTCCCTCACGGAGCTGGTCCATTCTGACACGTTCCCCGAGAGCCCGCGCACGCCAAAGGCACTCGCGTCTTGAAGCGAGTCCACCGCAACGGCGCTGGGGACTTCGCCGGGACGCGGCAATCTCTTGACGTTACTCCGATCCGGATCCGGTTCGTCCCCCCAAGGAAACAGAAGGCCACGCGGCCCCCTCCCGGAGGCTTCCCATTCCTCCTCGGTGGGCAAATCCCGCCCCGCCCAGCGCGCGAATGCATACGCGTCCCACCAAGAGACCTCCGTCACGGGGAGCTCCCAGCGGGGGTCGTCCTCCTCGACCCGGTGGCGGCTGATCTCCGGGAACATGGCTTTCCAGTAGGGCGGAGCGTGGGACTGGCGGGCCGGTTGATCCGGATGATCGAAGCTGCTCGCTTCGGAAGGGTGGGTGCGTTGCCACTCCAGAAAACGGCCGTATTGCCGGTTGGACACCTCGGATCGATCGATGGAGAACCCTTCGAGCGCAACCTTTCGTGCGCTTCCCACGAGGTACTGCCCCTTTGGAATCTGCACCTGCAACGGGACCAGCGGTTCCCTTGCCCGACTCCAGTAGACGGCGCCCCCTGCAGCGGCGGCAACCCCCGCCAGCAAACCAATCCAGACGAGCGGCGAACGTTTCGGCCTTTTCGGGGCGGGAAGCTCGGGGCTGGGGCCCGCATTCGAGGAAAAACGCGCCCACGCCGCCTCGCACTGGGCGATTGCGGCGATGAAATCCAACCAGCGGGCGACGCGCTTCTGGTGTTTTGGAGAGGTGCGCTCCAGCAATGAACGCAGTGCCAGGGGGGCTTCGTCGTTCAACACGGCCTCGAGGCACCGCCCAAAAGTGGCCACGTCATCCCCCTCGCTGGTGGCGGGGCGCAACCCGCCGAGGGCGAGGTTCTGGAGGCGAGGCGAGCCATCCGAGGCCAGCAGCACGGCGGAAGCCTTCAGCGGTGTGTGAGGGATTCCCGAGGTGCGCATGAACTGCATCCCTTCGCCAACCGCCTGCGCCATGCGCAGCACCGTCTCCACAGGGAGCGTCCTGCCGCGTTCCGCCATCTCAACCAGATCCATCCCGTCCAGGCGTTCCATCGCGTAAAAAGTGTGCCGCTCAGCCTCGCATGCCTCATACACCCCAAGAACGGCAGAGTGTTGCACTGCCGCCTTTGCACCAGCCTCCTGAAGAAAGTCTTGGCGGACCGCCTGAATATCGGCCTGTTGCGCAGAGAGCAGCACCAGCGTCACGGAGCGCCCCAGCGTCGCGTGGACCGCTGCAAATGTCGGGCCCCAGCGTGTCGGTTCGTCTTCCCTCAGGAGCCGGTAGGCGCCCAGCACCAGCCCCTCCCGGAGTTGGGGCGGAGGGGGTGAGGAAGGGGGTGAGGACGGGGGTGAGGAAGGGGGTGCACTGGGCGCCTCGTCTGCGCGGGGTTCCCTGGCGGCACGTGGGGAAATGGAGACGGGAGTGGCTGGCACACTCGGCTTGGCCGTGTCGGCGGCGGGGGGAACGAGCGGAATTGTCCAACCCGCCGCGGGAGGTGCCGGCGCCAGCGTTGGTCTCGCCACAGGAACCGCGGATTGCCGGGCCGGAGTCGCCGCTGGGATCGGGGGGGGGACCGTTGCGGCGGGCGGCCTCGGTTGACGGATCTGGGCGAGCAGTTGGTCCGGAGCCACGGGCAGTCGCAGCACGGGAGTGTCCCGCACTGCGCCGGCGTAGGCTCCGAGATCGTGGCGGGTCAAAAAAATCGTCCGGAGGGCGGGCGTTGCGGCCAGCAGCGTATCCCTCAGCGCGAAGCCGTCGAGTCCCTGAAGAAACACCTCGGTGATCAAGAAGTCTACGCCACCGAGAAAGCCGGCATGCTGCACAGCGGTGGGACTATCGGGTGCGCAGTACAATTCGACGCCGGAAACCCCCAGCAGAGGCCCCTGGAGTCCGGGCAGGAGATCGCCCTCGGGATCGACAAGCAGAACTCTCATTGGGCTGCTTCCTTCGAGAGGATCCGCGGCGGCGGGTACTGCTGCCCAAGGCGGGGGGGGTCCGATTTGCTGTCAACCAGCTTGTCCTGATAGTACAGGCTCGCGACATAGCCAAAATAGCGGCGCTCCTCCGCGGCCACCTTCAGCTGGGTGCCTTGTCTGTATTCAATGTCCAGGGTCTCAACGCTTTCATCCTGCCAGTCCACCGGCGGTGTCGACCACTTCCAGTTGCGGGTGGCGTTGGTCCGCTCCAGGGTCGTTCCGTTGACCCCGTTGAGCTGGTCATAAAACAGGACCTGAATCGACACGTCGCGGACGCTGATCGGGTCGGTTGCCGTTTTTTGAAGCGGCACGCTCAAAATAAAGAAACGCCGCGCTCCGGTGCTGCGGGGGAGTTCCTTCAGCCCGAATTTTCCAAAACGGAGCGGCCCGGTTTTCCCAAGACCAAGGACGCTCTCGGTTGTCCCGGACTCGGCGGCACGGGCGTAAAGGAGGCTGAGTTTGGCGTCGGCGGCAGAGTAGTAAACGCCCGCAGAGATCCCAAACTGGTAAATGCGTTCCCAAAGCTTCACCGCACGCGCAGGTGCCGCGCATTTTTCGAACTGCACGGCGATTTCAGCAAGCGACGCGGGCTGCTGGGGGACCTGTGCCTCGGCATCCTCCAACAAACTGATCGCGGTGTCGGTTTCGCCGCGCGCCGCAGCGGCCCGGGAGCGTTCGACGAGTTCCTGCCAGGCAGAGCGGATTTCAGGAGCCTCAAGGCGTGGCTCAATCAGGAGGCTGGGTTCCGGGGCGTGCACCGCCTCGGCGACCGGTTGCCCGCCGTCCCCGGAACCCGCCCGCATCCGGAGTAGGGAATAACCGAGAAGCCCCAGTTCAACGAGGAGTCCTGCGCCCAGCAGGGTGAGCGCCACGGGCACGGTGCGTCCCGGTGGAAAAAAGAGCCGCTGCGCAAGCGGGGGCGATGGGCTGGAGGCGTTCAAGCGGGAGACGGATTTGGGAAACTGGCGGGGTTCAAAGCACTGCAAAATCAAAGCACTGCGAAATCACTGTGCTGCGGAATCACTGCTTTCTTCCGACCGATCCCTGTAGCGGAAGTAAAGGTTGCGGACGTAGATGGGCAGCGGCAGCAGGTTTTGGACAATCCCGACCGAATCTTTCCGGTAAATCGCAAAATAAGAAAGACTCAACAGACACCCCAGCAGGCTGCACTCCCAGAAGCCGAAGGGAATGACGCTCTTCTTGGCCCTCTCCGAGGCGATTCCCTGCAACACGAAGCGCAAGCCGAAGACAATGCTCCCGGAGAGCCCGATGACTTTCCATGCGTTTAGTTCGAAGGCATGCAGTTCAAAGCCGAAAAGGGCGGTTCCAACAAAAGGGGCGGGTTCCATGCAGCCTCCAGCCTACCCTGATTTTGGATCGCTTTCCAGTGCCGATGGATGCTTGGCAACTTCCGAGCCCGGCCTGATCCCCGCACTCGATACTGGAAATGCCGCCCTTTCCGTGACAGTTTTCAACCAGACCACCATGCCCAAAGTGCTCCTCAAAACGTACGGCTGCCAGATGAATGAACGCGACTCCGAGCAGGTCGCCCGTGATTTGGTTGCCAAAGGGTACGAGCTGACCAGTGTCGAGGCCGACGCTGACGTCGTCCTCCTCAACACCTGCAGCGTGCGCGACATGGCCGAGCAGAAGGCCATCGGAAAAATGGGAATGCTCGGGCGGTTGCGCGCTGGAAAACCCGAGCTGGTTTTCGGGTTCCTCGGCTGCATGGCCCAGAGCCGGGGCGCCGAATTGGTCCGCGACATGCCTCAGGTGGATCTCGTCGTCGGGACCCAGAAGTTTCACAGGGTGGCCGACTACGTCGAGCAACTTGTCGAGAGCCGGCGCCGTTTGCGCGACAGGCTGATGGACGACGGCCGCCTTGCCATCGTCGAGTCCATTGTGGATGTCGAGGAGGAGCCCGGATCCCAGGAAACCATCCGGGAGCATGTGCTCGCCCCGCGCCAGGCGACCGCCTTCGTTTCCATCATGCAGGGCTGCAACATGCGTTGCACTTTTTGCATCGTCCCCTCCACCCGTGGCGGCGAGCGCTCCCGCGCCATCGCCGAGATCGTTTCCGAGGTTCGGGGCCTCGCACGGAACGGAGTGCGGGAGGTCACCCTTCTGGGCCAGATCGTCAACCTTTACGGGAGGCACGAGTTTCAGAAGGTCGAGGGTAAAAGCCCCTTCGTGCAACTCCTCGAGGCGGTGCACCAGGTCGACGGGATTGAGCGCATCCGCTTCACTTCCCCGCACCCGATCGGCTACCGCCCGGACCTGGTGGAGGCCTTCGCCAGGCTCCCCAAGCTCATGCCCCATTGCCATTTGCCCCTGCAGTCCGGTTCGGACCGCATCCTCAAACAAATGCACCGCGGCTACACCGCGGCCAAATACCTCGCCCTGACGGAGTCCCTGCGCGCCTCACGCCCTGACATCGCCCTCACCACCGACATCATCGTCGGGTTTCCCGGGGAGACGGCGGAGGATTTCGCCCGCACCAAGGAACTGGTCGAGGCGGTCGGTTTTGATAACGCCTTCATCTTCCGCTACTCGCCCCGGCGCGACACACCTGCGGCCAGCATGGGCGATCAGGTCCCCGATAGCGTTCGGGAGGAGCGCAACCAAGAGTTGCTGGAACGGGTCAACCAGATCGCTCGGGGTAAAAACGAGGCGCTTTTGGGGCGGCGGGTCCAGATTCTATGCGAGGGTCCCAGCAAAACAAACGCCGAGCGACTCACCGGTCGGACGCCGCAGAACAAGATTGTCGTCTTCGAGGGGGACCCGAGGCACATCGGGGAGGTTTTTGAGGTGCGGGTGACGCGTTCGACCGGGTTCACGCTGTACGGGGATCCGGCGGTGCTGGGGGAGGATTGAGCCGCCGGTAATGAGAGAGGGGGGCACAACCTGTTGTGGCCGCTTTTCAGGCCACCACAACGGATGGGGGCTTGATTCCCCCGCCGGACTGCGCGAGGGTGCACTCACACCCTCTGTTTTTCCGGCCCTATGTACCTGCATTCC
>JBILKV010000232.1:0-6756 GCA_044376515.1 Chthoniobacteraceae bacterium
CGGGGGCTTCTGGACGGCGGTGAGAGCGTCTTCTCTCTAAGCGGCGAGATCACCGGCGCCGGCAGCTTGCGCATCGCTGGGAGTCCCTTCGGAACCGTGCGCCTCGAAGGTCTCAACACCTACACAGGGGGGACCTCCGTGGAAGACACGCGCGTCGAAATCGCTGCGCATGGCGCAGACGATGCGACCGGATCGGGTGGAGCATTCGGATCGGGTGACGTGCACATCAAAAACGCGGCCCTCGCGTTTGCAACGTCCTCGCGGATTCCGAACAAGTTGAGGCTGCACGGCGAGCTGACGGTTGATGTCGGCGAGAACACCGGCGAGTTGGGTGGCGCCATCTTGGACGACGTTGCAGGACCTGGGTCCCTGTATGTGACTGGCAGCCCACTGGGGGCCCTCATGTTGTCGGGCGCAGGAAATGCCTATACAGGGCCGACGGTTGTTGAAGGTACGACCGTGCGTCTGCTTCACACCGCGGCCACGGTCGGCACGATTACCTTACGTTCGGGCGGGGGCCTGCAGTCCCTTGGCAACGTGCAAGTCTCGTCGAGCATTTTTATCGATGACGAGGGGCGTCTTGACGGCGGCGAGGGCCTCCTCTCCGTCAAGGGTGAAATCACCGGCGCGGGCCGTTTGCGGATCGTTGGAAGTCCATTCGGCACTGTGCGTTTGGAAGGACTCAGCACGTACGCTGGCGGAACTTCCGTGGAGGACACGCGAGTCGAAGTCGCAGTCCATGGCGCAGACGAGAGTTCAGAGGGGGCGTTTGGATCGGGCGATGTGGATTTAAAAAATGCGATCCTTGGGTTTGCGACTTCTTCGCGGCTATCGAACACCCTGAGATTACAAGGCGAACTGACCATCGATGTTGGTGAAAACGTCGGTGAATTGAGTGGTCTCATCACGGACGATCCTTCGGGGACCGGGTCGTTGTATCTCACGGGCAGTCCACGGGGCGCTCTGATGCTTTCAGGCTTGAGCAAATCCTACACAGGTTCGACGGTTGTGGAAGGCACCACGTTGCGGTTGCTCGACACCGCAGACACCTCGTTGTTAGGCGCTGGGACGCAGGCTTCCGGGGCACTGCTTCCGATCCATCTTGACGGCGCCACGTTGCAGATCATTCCCGACCACGGCCCCGACGCCGTGTCTCCGGCGAGTCCCGTCACTGGACGCGACCTGGTCTTGGGATCGCGAGGCGCATTCCTGGATGCGTCATATTCGAGTTTCGCTTGGACGGGCGTCATTTCGGGTGGAGATCGGTTTGAAAGCAGTTCCAAACTCACGATTACCGGAAACCCGGGGTCACAGGTGGAACTTTCCGCGGTGAATACCTACCTCGGAGGTACCGACGTGCAAGGTGGTGCGTTGCTGAAGTTTAGCTCGGATGAAAACCTTGGGGCGTCTGGGGCACCTTTCACTCTGACAAACGGGGGACTCTTCTACAGCGGCACTGGTTCGGTGAACTGGAGTCGACCACTCTCGGTGTTGGAGGGCGGCCTCATAGACGTGGGAAGTCGGACGGTTACGATAACTGGGGCCCTCTCCGGAGGTGGCGCCCTTGAGGTGGGACGCAAGGAGTATGAAGGCAGCGGGTTCTCTAGCACGTCCGGTGTTTTGGTGGTGGGCACTTCCGCATCGGGGTTTGTTGGGCGCACCTTGGTGAGTGCGGGTACTCTCCTTGTGAGCGCCACGGACGCACTCAGGAGCAGCACCCTGGAAACGGTCGTCGGCGGCGGGACGGTCCGCTTTGCGACGGCCAACGTTAACCTCGGAGGACTCGCCGGGGACGCGCCGCTGCACTTTGCCACGGCGGGAACACTTGGTGTGGGATTCAGTTCGAAAAGCTCGCGGTACAGCGGTGTCCTATCGGGTGGGAGCTTGACGCTGCTCAAAGCAGGCACCGGCAATCTTTCGCTTGGCGCGGTGAACACGTACGGCGGTCCTACGAACGTGCAGGACGGGACGTTAACCTTGGAAGTGGGTGCGGACCTGGGACCTGCGCCCATTTCCCTTTCGAGTAAAGTCACGCTTGTCATCAACGGAGCGGGCCGTGATCTCAGTGCCAGGTTCGGGAGTGTGGCGGCGGACGCGCTCGTGGTCTTCAACGGTTCCCAAGCCACCGACGTGCTGAAACTTCCTGCGGGTTTCGCCGCCAAGACCCTCAACCTCGGCGTGGGCGGTATTCAGGTCGGCACTTCGGCTGCAACGTCCGGGGCATCTGTCGGCAAAGGCGTTTCCGTCAGCCTTACGACCCTGCCGGCGTCCTCTGCGGTCACCCTTTCGGAAGGCGGGGCGCTGGACCTCTCCTCCCCTGACGGTTCTCAAATCACCGTGAATGGCACCAGTTCGCTTCTCTCGACGGGCACGAGTGACGTGGTTACGGTCATGGAAGGCGCGGCGGTACGCCTTACCGCTGGTCTGCCAGCCAGCGCGTTCAAGGGCAGCTTTCAAGCCGATGGACAGGTTGTTGTTGCGCCCACAAACAGCGCCGAGGTGGTGGATTTGCCAAAGCTCAGGGGTGCCGGTAAGCTCTCACTTCAAGGTGGTTCCGCCGTCATCGTTGCGAGCCCCGAGTTCAACGGTACCACCAGCCTCGCCTCGGGTGCATCCGCCGTTTTAACCGGAAGCCTGGGTGTCGGCGCGGGCGCGGCACTGGAGCTTGCTGCGGGTTCAAACCTCAAGGTCTTCACGAAGGCTATGTCCGAAACCGTGACGCTTCCGTCGTTGTCCGGTGGCGGCTCGGTGGAGCTTGAGCGGGGCAACGTGTTGATCAGTGGCGGCAACTCGGCGTTTAGCGGCAGCTTGAAGGTTGCCAACGGGGTGGACGTGACGGTGCGCGGCGACCTTCCCGTCGGGACGATCACCGTGGTGGATCCAAAGCTTCCGCTCAAGGTGGAGTCTTTGGGTGGGAACGTCTCGATTCCCGGTACGGTGACCGGTCCCGGTGGCCTGGCGCTCGCAGGAGGGGGTGTCTTCACCATGACCGGCAACGCAAAGATCGAGACGGCCCAGCTGCTCGTTGGCGCAACCGTCTCGGACAAGTCCACGGTCCTCGATGTGTCAGGACTCCCTGACGGCGTGCTGAAGCTCTCGGACACGCAGAGCCTGGGAGGTGGCGGGACGGTGGTTGGTTCGATCGCCACAGGCGGCCTGTTTACTCCCGGAAACTCACCCGGAACGTTCACGGTTTCTGCGAAGACGGTGAATGGTATCTCCTCCGGAGGGAACCTTACGGTGGGCGCGGGGGGCCGGATCCTGATCGAGTACGGTAAACTCGCAGGAGCATCCGGAGTGACAGTGGACAAAGTCGACGTGGCGTCGGGAGCGCTCACACTCGATGCCTCCACGGTCAAAATTGTATTTTCAAAGTTCGTGGACTCGGGAAGTTGGAGCAATTTCGTGAGCCCCGTCACTCTGGACCTGGACGCAGTTTTCACTGCAGCCTCGATCGTCAACACAAACGGTTCCGTGCTGTCGGACGCCGACCTTGGCGGTATGATTGAACTCGAGGGCAGACCGTTACTGTCCCAAGTGGTTGCGACGACACCGGCCTCCTCGGGGACGCTTTCCTTTAGAATAGAAAAGGTTCCGTACGCAACGCGTGTGACGAAAGCCGGGCTGCAACCCCTTGCCAACTATCTTTTCGTCGCCGGGAATGAGTCACCCAGCACTGGGCTGGCGAGGTACATATCGGTGCTTGAGGCTTCTGTCACGCCGGCCGAGCTCAACGCCCTCGTGGCTTCCTTGAATTCCTCAGTTTACGCGGAGGCCCAGCGCCTTTCCCTGCGTCGCACGGCGGCCGTGAGTGAGACCCTACAGGGCCGTTTGGTGCGTAGCCTCAAATCACCGGAGGACGGTTGGGCGGCTTGGAGCGAAAGCTATGGCTGGGCCTTCCACAGAGGAGCTACGGCGAGTGGAGATTCATGGAATGGCAGAAACTTTGGCGAAGTTCTCGGGGTTCAACACAAACGGGCGGGACTCACCCTTGGTTTGTTCGGGGCGGCAGGCACCACGAATGCGTCTTTCTCCGGGCCATCCAGCTCCTTGAGTGGCGAAAGCTTCCATGGCGGTGCGTTTGTCCACGCCGAAGGTGGCAGTCGATTTATCGACGCTTCCATCTTTGCGGGGAGCGCCGAACAGACCGCGGTGAGGAACGTCAGTTTTGGTCCGATCTCTGGACAAGGGCGGGCACGCTTTAGCACCGGTGAATACGCCGGCCACCTGCGCTTCGGCGTGCAAGTGGATGAGGTGGTCAAGGGGCTTACACTCCGGCCGTCTGTCGCGGTGCTGTTCAACGGGTACTCTCAGGCCGCTGCAGCAGAGTCGGGCCTCGATGGCGTTGGCGTTGTCACGCAAAAGAAAACAGCCGTGGCTTGGCAGACAAGGCTTGGTTATGAGGCCTTGAAGAAGGCTCAACTCGGAGGCAAGCCTGTCGACCTACTCGCCTCAGCTTACTGGGTAAGGGACGCCAACAGAAGCCCTCGGAGTGTGGAGACCCGGTTCAACGGCTCGTCTGCGGCGGGTTACTCGGCGGCAGGCAGCGCGCTGGGTGCCAATGGCCTTGAGGTCGGCTTAGGCGCCGGCGTGACGCTGACACCAAGAACTTCCGCCAGGCTCAACGGCGTCTGGCAGGTACGCGAAGGCAGCAGCCAACCCGGCGTCAATCTCGGGGTCACCGTGCAGTTTTAGTCCAATCCCAACGTAGCAACCCTCGTATCCAAAACTAAATCCATGAATAACAACACGTTCCTCAACCGATTCCGGGGCCGCGTTCAGGCGCCCGGTGTCCTCACCGCCGGTGTGCTGGCCCTCAGTCAGGTCCTGTGTGTGGGCGTCTCCGCCGAGGTCATTCCGTCCACGCCGCCTGCCGCATACACGCCGCCGGATGGAACCAAGACCCACTGGGTGACAGCCGGTAAAACCAAGCTCAACGAGTTGAAGTCGCAGTCCTATCGGTTGCCCCCTACCCGGGCCAGAAACGTCATTCTTTTCATCGGAGACGGCATGGGGGTGTCGACGATGACGGCCGCGCGCATCCTTGAAGGGCAGAAGGTAAAGGGCTCCACGAGGGGTGAAGAGAACCTCCTTTCGTTCGAGACGTTTCCGAATGCCGCTTTTTCCCGCACCTATAGCGTCAACCAGCAGGTGTCCGACTCCGCTCCAACGATGACGGCGATGGTCACAGGCGTGAAAACGAATGACGGCGCCCTTTCCGTGACGCCGGACGTGGAGCGCGGAGGTGTCGCGCCCGTAAGCAACGCCCAAAAGCTGAAAACGATCCTCGAGCAGGCCAAGGACCGTGGGATGTCTGCCGGAGTGGTTGCCACCGCGAGGGTCACCCATGCGACGCCCGCAGCCTGTTACGCGCACATCAGCGACCGCGACCGCGAGGCTGATGCAAACGAGGCGACGATGCAGGAGAAAGACATCGCGGCTCAGTTGATCGATTCCATTGGCGGCAGAAGCTTCGAAGTGGTCCTGGGTGGCGGCCGCACGTATTTCATGCCGAATACGCAAAACGACCCTGAGTACACCGCAACCAAGGGCCGGCGCATCAACCGGGATTTGATTGCAGAATGGAAAAAGCTACCTGCCCGCATCACCAATCCTGTGACCGGTGCCAGCCTTGGATTGACGACTCAGCCTGCGGACAATCCCCGCTCTGCGTACGTTTGGAACAAGGCCGGTTTTGACGCGATCAATCCGGCCAACGTTGACCGCCTGATGGGTTTGTTTGAACCCAGCCACATGCAGTACGAAGCGGACCGCGACAACGATACCGGCAAAGAGCCATCCCTCGAGGAAATGACCACCAAGGCCATGGATATCCTCGGGAAAAACCGCAACGGTTACTTCCTGATGGTCGAAGCCGGCCGGATCGACCACGGCCACCACGCGGGGAACGCCTACCGTGCGCTCACCGACACCATCGCCCTCTCCAACGCAGTGAAGGCCGCGGCGGCGAAAGCCGGCCCCGATACCCTGATCGTGGTAACCGCAGACCACAGCCACGTGTTTACCATCGCGGGGTATCCCGACCGCGGAAACCCGATCCTAGGTTTGGTGAAGATCGATGGCGAACTCTACAAGGACAGCCTGGGATTACCCTTCACGACCCTCGGCTACGCGAACGGACCCGGATATACTGGGGCACAGGCCTCTGGTACCTCGGGTAATTCACTGGAAGGATCGAAGGCTTTTCCTTTCGGCCCCTCCAGTGTTGTGGGAATTAAAAGCGGTCGGCCGGATCTGACGTCCGTCGCGACAGATGCCAAGAGTTTCCTGCAGGAAGCGACCGTGCCGCTGAGCTCAGAGACCCATGCCGGCGAGGACGTGGCGATCTTCGCCAAGGGTCCAAACGCACACTTGTTCCGCGGCTCCGTGGAACAGTCGATGATCTACTGGATCATGGCGGATGCCCTGCGCCTGCCCCAGATCAACGCAGGTTCCGCGTGGCCTCAGAACTAATGTAGCCCGGTAAGGGATTTGATCGTGTCTACCGCCCCGGGGCTGAGAGCCCCGGGGCACTTTTTCGTTTCAGTCTATGCTCAATCGCTTTTTGTCTTTGTTAGTGTTGGTCGCGACGACCTCTGTTGGATCGCTTCGTGCGGTCGAAGGCGTGACCGCCCCGGAACTGGCCTGCCAGTTCGAAACGGTTTTTGAATCAAAGACCCAAACCCAGCCCTCGTTTAAGTCAATGTGGCGCTTCTGGCGCACAAATGAGGAGGTTGAGTCGTGGCAGGTGGGTTC
>JBILKV010000006.1:0-53507 GCA_044376515.1 Chthoniobacteraceae bacterium
GACGCTGGCCATTTGTCGATCAGCATGCCAACGACCGTGGCATTGTAGGACGGAGAGTGTGCCATCTCCGCGAGCGCTTCCATGGCAGCCTGCTCAAACCCCTCTCCAGGGAGGGCTGCGAGGGTCACCCACGGCGCGAGCACCGAGTCTTTCCGCTTTTTGTGGACCAGCTCCGCTTGTTTGAGTTGATCCGCCCACACGGCCGCCAGTTCTGCTTTGAGTCCCTTGTTGCGCGCCGCCAGGCGGAAGTTCGAACCCTTCTTGGACGTGTCGGTGGTTTTGGAGGACTCTTGCACCGCCAGTAGGTAGTCGCCCGCCTGTTCCAACATTCCCGCCGTCAACCGGAGCGCCTCGCCCTTCTCATAGTTCTTGGACTCGGCGTTGATTTTTTCGATCTCCGCCAGAAACGCCTGGTACTGCGGGTTGGCTTCGGGATCGGAAATGGCAGGCTTGGCCCCGGGTTCCTCGCTGCTCGCAAACACCCCGTGAAGGGAATAGTAGTCTTTGGTGGGAATCGGATCAAATTTGTGGTCGTGACAGCGCGCGCAGGCGCCGGTCAGCCCCATAAGTCCCTTGGTGACGACGTCAATACGGTCGTCCAAAATGTCATTCTCATTCCCCATGAAGCGCTTTCCGACAGTCAGAAAGCCCAGGGCGGACAACTTGGATTTGTCGGTTTCCGATTCGGGAAGCTTATCGGCGGCGATTTGTTCCAGAATGAACCGGTCGTAGGGTAGGTCGGCGTTGAACGCATGGATCACGTAGTCCCGGTACGTCCAAGCGTTCGGATAGAGGGGGGTGTGCTGTTTACCGTTGAGGCGGTCACCGGTCGTGTCGGCGTAACGCGCAATGTCCAGCCAGTGCCGGCCCCAGCGCTCCCCGTAGCGCGGGGAGGCCAGAAGCCGGTCCACCACTTTCTCGTAGGCACCCGGGGAATTGTCCGTGAGGAATGATTCCACTTCGGCAGGAGTCGGCGGAAGCCCTGTCAGATCGTAGGAAACCCTTCGCAGCAGCGTTTGTTTGTCGGCCTTGTCCGAGGGCGCGAGCTTTTGCTGCTGAAGGCGCTGGAGCACAAAACTGTCGATCGGGTTCTGAACGAACTTCTTCGGGTCGGCGGACTTTGGAACAGGCGGATTGGCGATCGGTTTGAACGCCCAGTGGTCCGCGGCTTTTGCTGCATCCCAGGCGGCGGCCTTGGAACGGTTCGAGCCAGTGCGCGGGTCGGGAGCACCCATTTTCACCCAGGCTTCAAAATTGGCCAGAACCGCCGCCGACAGCTTTTCCTTCTTTGGCGGCATTGCCATGTCGGGGTCCTTGTGTTCGTGGCGGATGGAGGTGATCAGGAGACTCTTTTCCGGGCTGCCGGGGACGAGTGCCGAACCGCTGTCGCCTCCTTGGATCAAACCCTCACGCGTGTCGACCATCAGCCCGCCCTTGAGGCTCTTACTCTCCTGACTGTGGCACTCGTAGCAGCTGTTCGCGAGCACGGGCCGGATGTTTTTCTCGAAAAAATCTAGCTGCGCAAGATCGGACGGGGCTTGCGCAAACGCGGCATTTGCACCGGTGGCGAGTCCAAGAATTGAAAGGACCAGTGCCGGCGAGGGGGCGGGGCGGATCATATGCAGTGGGGTGGTTGCTGTCTGGAATGCACCGCAGCGGCGGCAGGAGGGATGGCTGCGGGGCGGTGGATGAAATGCTCTGCGGCGGCGCTGGCCGCGGACTGTCAGGCGAGCAGGCCCTTGACCACGTTGCCGTAAACGTCGGTCAGTCTGAAATCCCGCCCGTTGTAGCGGTAGGTGAGCTTCTCATGGTCGAACCCAAGCAGGTGCAGGATCGTCGCATGAAGGTCATGCACATGGACGGGATTCTCGGCCACGTCATAACCGAACGCGTCACTTGCGCCGTAGACCTGCCCGCCCCTGATCCCGCCGCCAGCCATCCATGAGCAGAAAGCCTTGTGGTGGTGATCGCGTCCGGGTTCGCCCCGTGCGCCCTTGTCGTGGCGCGGGGTCCGGCCAAATTCCCCCCCCCAGACCACCAGCGTGTCGTCCAACATGCCCCGCTGTTTCAGATCCCGCAGCAGCGCTCCTACAGGCTGGTCGATGCTCTCAGCCTGCTTCTCGAGGTTGCCCTTGACGTCTGTGTGATGGTCCCAGGAACCGGCCCACACCTGCACGAAACGGACTCCGTTTTCCACGAGCCGACGGGCCACCAGCATCCGGCGGCCGATTTCGGAGTCTCCGTAGAGGGAGCGGATGCTCTCGGGCTCCTTGTTGATGTCGAACACGTCGACCGCCTCCGTCTGCATCTTAAACGCCAGTTCGAATGACTGGATTCTCGCCTCCAGAACCGCTTCACGATTGAGCTGCTCGGCGTGCTGTTCGTTGAAATTGCGCAGCAGGTCGAGTTGTTTGCGCTGGTCTCCAAGGTTCGCATGGGAGCTCTTGATGTTTGCGATGATCTTATCGGCTGGCGCACTCACCGAACTCACCAAAGTCCCTTGGAACGCCCCGGGAAGGAAGGCGGCCCTCCAGTTGGTCGCCCCGCCCAGTCCGCCTCCCAGCGCGACAAACCCCGGCAGGTTTTGGTTTTCCGAACCAAGCCCGTAGACAGCCCAGGAGCCCATGGAAGGCTTGACAAGCCGTCCGGAACCGGTGTGCATCATGACCGTCGCAAAATCATGCGCCGGGATGTCCGTTTTCATCGAGCGGATCACTGCGATCTCGTCGATGCTCGCGCCAATTTTTGGAAAGAGCTCGCTGACTTCCGTGCCGCTGCGGCCCATCTTCTTGAACTTGAACTGGGGCGGCAGCGGCAGTCCCCCGATTTCCGAAACGTCCTTCCCTACATGGGCGGCCATCCCGGGCTTGGGATCCCAAGTGTCGATATGGGACGGGCCTCCCGGCGCAAAAATGTGGATGACCCGTTTGGCGGTGCCCGGAAAGTGACTGGGCTTGGGCGACATCGGCGCCAGACTGCTGGCCGCTGCCTGCGCAGTGCCTGAGAAAGTGTGGCCCAAGAGCGAGCCGAGGCTTAAAGCCCCAAAGCCCATTCCAAAGCGGTTTAAGAACTGGCGGCGGGTGGCGCACAGGTCTGCGGGAGAGGGGAGGTGTTGAAAAATGTCCATGGCCTGCGAGTTGATGAGCGGAATGCGAAAACGGGTCTCATTTTTGTATACCCGCAGGAGTTCAAAAGTTGCGTTGAAAATTGCGCCGGGATGCGTCCGGTCTGCTCTCGCCGTCCGATTCCGGCCCCCTGGCCGCCCCGAAAAGCGCCGGAAAAATCCAAGAGACGGCCACAGACGTGCCACTGCCCACGGAAAACAGCGAGGAACCTCACAAAGGGTAGGGCTCGTATTCCGGGTTCGAGTTGCCAACAGGAGTCAGAGTGCCGCCTTGGGGGAAAAGAAAAAGGGCGCCCCACTTAAAAGTGAGGGCGCCCCATGCATCGGCGGTTTTACGCCGTCATGGTGTAGGGTGGTCCGGCTAGAAGCGGTAGGTGAACCCAGCGTTGATCAGGTGATTGAGGTGTGACTCGAGGATGAGCTTGGCGGACGAGTCCTGAGTCGCTCCCACGGTCGGGATGAAGGAAACGCTCCCGTTGCCGAGTTCGGACCGGTCAACAAACCGGAGTTTGTACCCGGCATCAAAGCTCCAGCGGTCGTCAATGGGCACCGAGAAGCCCGCCTTGATTTGACCGATGAACGCGGTGCTAGAGGTTCTGGAGAAGCCCGAGGCGAGACTTCCGCCCGTGACCGCAGTGTAGGGCGTGGAGGATTCTGCGAGGTTGGCGCTTTGGAATTGTGCGCCAAATCCGCTGCCGAGCCAGAAGGTGACTCCCTCATAGGTCGGGGACCAAATCAAGCTCCCCAGCAGGGTGGTCTGGCGGAGGGAATCGCTCCAGGGACCGTCGCCGGGCCCCGACTTGAATTTGTTGTGGGTGTTGTCGAGTTCGAGTTCGAACGCAACCTGATCGAGGCGGTAGCCCACAGCCCCCCCGTAGACCAGGCCGGGCTTGAACTTCACCCTGCCGTTGAGGCCTTCCCCCTGGGGAAGATTGAGCCTGACGTTCGCACCGGAGATGAAGCTCACACCAGCGTCGAGCCTCACGTAGGCACCCTCACCGGAGGTTGCGGAGGCGGAACCGGACGCGGAATCAGAGCGTGTCAAGGGCGGTTGCATGCCGGCAAATGCGGAAAGACAGCCGGCGGCAATCGCGGCTGTCGTCATGCTGAGAATTCGGGAAGTTGTGGTCATAATATTGGAGCGCTGGTGGTTTGTTTCAGCCTTTTGGTTTCGTCTCCCGGACAGGCATCGGATGCCTTGCCGACCTTGCGGGCACTCCAGCCTCCCACTTGCGGGAGGACGTGGTATGTTTGGGCGGTGAGTTCCTCCGGCAATTCCAGACTCCGCGCGTCCTCCGCCACGGGAGGCGGGAGCGGACTTTTCGCCGGAACGGATGCGCGTTCCGGGGCTGCGTTTTTGTGGATCCTGATTCTGGCCTCCGTTCTGTCCGTCGGCGTGATCTCGTTTCTCTCCTTCTCGAGCAGGCGTCTGGCCATCGGGAGCTCCGACGATGCAGCCGCACGGGCGGCGGCTCTCGCTGCGCTCGCCCAGGCTCATTTGATCGGGAACCTTAAAAACGAGATGGCCGCGGGATTTGCCAATCCCACCGCGCCTGAGGAGCCAAGGTTTTTGCAGGTGGCCGGACCGGGCGGCCCCGTCAACATCCTCTATCCCGCGGATGCCAGAGGCTCCGTGCCCGCGCGAACCGGTCCGCTTGCGCCCCCCAATTTACTCAAGTGGAGCACGCGATTTGCGCCGTTCTACACCGAAACCCATCCGGGCACCTATCCGTGGCGCTCGCGGTTTCCACCGGCACAGCCGGCTTCGCCGGTTTCTACAGGAGACAAGTCCGCCAACGGGAAAAGCGTCACTCCCAAACGCTGGAATGCGAGTTGGCTTCTCCCCAAGCGTTCTCCGGTCAGTGTGGACCCAACGCCGGAGACTTTTCCGGTGCCGGATTGGATTTGTCTGAGTGCCCGGGGGGAACAGCGCAACAGCCTGCTTTCTCAGCAGGCGGATCCGATTGTCGGCCGCTACGCCTATCTCATCTTTGATGAGGGCGGGTTGCTGGACTCCAATGTCGCGGGTTTCGCCTCCAGCCTCGATCCTTCGGTCGTTGCGGCAAAGGTCTCCACAAGGGTGGCGGATCTGCGTCTTTTGTTTGAGGCCGGGGGCTTTTCCCCTGCGGAGGCCACCGAATGCAACGACGCCTTTGTGCGGTGGCGCGACGCCGGGTTTTTCGACAGTGGTGCCGGCACCTACTCCGGTTTGGTTCAGGCGCTTGGCCCTCCGACCCCCGGGAGGTTGTACCCCGGAAACAGCGCACTCGTGAGCCGTGGGGCGATGATTCGTCTCTTTGTGGACCGGTTGCCCGGTCGGCTTGCCCCGCGTCAGAACGCCCTGCAGTACCTGGGCACATTCAGCCGTGCCCTGTCGCAACCTCAGCTCGCTCTCGGATGGCCCAGAGGCACCCCTTCAATCCTCGCCCCTGAAAAAGGCGGCAACGACGGGGCGGGATGGAATGAGGGCTACCCGAATCACGCCCAGCATCTGAACCCGCCCTTCGCGTTCATTCGGGTCAGGACCCCCTTTTTCAGGAGGGATGGCACCGCGGCGTTGGTGGGGGAACCGCTCGTGAAAAAGCGTTTTTCACTCACGTGGCTCGGGCGGATTCAAGCAGAGTCCACCGCTAACAATGGCAGTCCGTTTGAACGGTTGTTCGGATTGTCCCGGCAAAGTGCGGCGGATCCGTGGGTTTATCGTCCAGCGCAAAGGCGCATTCTCACATTGAACGAAGTTGCCGGCTTGGAGGGTGCGGCTGCCCGCGAGCCCGATTTTTTGGAGCTTCTCAAGGCCTCGATCCTTTCCGGATCTCTCGCCAAAAACTCCGGTATTCCCTCGTTGCCCCCGGATGATTCCCTCGATGAAGCCGTGGTTCAGATCGCCGCCAACATCATCGATCAGGCCGACCGGGATGCCTTTCCAACGCGGATTCAGTTTCAGGGCCGCGGCGAGGCTCGGGTTTTCAGCGGGGTCGAAAACCTCCCCTACCTTGCCGGTGTCAGCACACGCGTGGGGGTGATTGAAGAGGCAAAACCGTCGAAGTTGCTCCGGAAGGAGGATGGGTCGCCCGCCCCTCCCTTCTCCAAAATCCCCCCGACGGACCTCGGGGAGGTCGTTCTGTGGCAGGCGCTGCAGGTGTGGAGTCCACATGAAATTTCCAGCGCCCTGCTGGCACAGAACCGCCCGGAGCAATTCCGAATCAGCGTGGAGGCCACGGACCAATTCAGACTCATCCTCGTGCAGGAGACTCCAATGGTCTCCGCGGGTTCGCTCCTCGCGGGGACGGATCCTTCGCCGCCGCCCTGCGGGCCAAGAGTTTCGGGTGCGCAGGTTTGTTTCAATCTTTCTCCCCAGTCAGTGGCGGCGTTTCACCAACCGGAACGACTCGCCTCCCAGGCCGCTCCGGGCGGCATCCAACTTGAGCTTGGGACTGGCAATTTTCTGCCTCCCGGGGGACTGCCGTGCGCCGATGGAAAACTGGTCTTCGGGGTCGGACTCGCCCGGGGCGCGCAGTTTTTCCAGACGGGAACGGTGCCCAGCCAGTACACGGTCCGCGCCTCGAAGTTCGTTCCGGATCCAGCCGTGCAGCTCTTTTACCGCCTCGAGTACAACGCTGGAAAAGCCGACGAGGAGCCTGTTTGGATTGCCTACGATGAAAAGATGGGGACTCCCCTGGCCGGTGTTTCCGCGGAAGGCGAGGCCGTCTTTGACTGCTGGCCCGACCCTCGGACGCCTCGGTTTGGGGCTTTCCCAAGCGAGCAGAGTCTTTCAGAGGCGCAGACTCGGGCACGATTCTTCCAAAACATCGGCGAAGTTTCCGGCGCCTATGCCGATGCCGACGGGGTGCGCAGGCGCGGCGCCGGGGCCTCGGGCACTGCGACCTCTCCGTTGGATTCAGGGGGGCGGCCGCGGGTCCTGGACCGGCCGTTCCGCTCGGTGGGCGAACTGGCTTTTGCCTTCGCCGGGACACCCTGGAGGCACTTGGACTTTGCGACGCCCGAGAGCGGTTTTGCGGGGTTACTCGAAACTTTCTGCGTCGGGGAAAACACCCGGCCCGACGCCTTGGAGATGGGCCGGGTGAATCTCAACACCCGCCAGGTGCCGGTCCTGCAGGCCGTGCTCTCCGGCGCTGACCTGAGCGCCGGAGACCCCGATCCGGTGCCGCTGCTCCCCCGTGGTGAGTTCTCGGCCCTGAGCCTTGCCAGAGCTCTGGTCGCCCGCACGGGTGGCACCGCGGAAGGGACGGGGCCTTTGCGCGACCTCTCCGACCTGGTGGGGCGCCGGGGGGGCGCCGGAAAATACGCGGGGCTTGCGGCGGATCTTCCAACGCTTTTTGCCAAGGCGCCGCGTGGCGGGACCTCCGTCGAAAGGCATCTGCTCGCGCGGACCCTCGGAGGTTGCGGTGACACCCGTGTGTGGAACCTGCTTTTTGACATCATCGCCCAGGCCGGGCGCTTTCCCCCGGGCGCCCAGCAACAGGGGGATCTTCGGAATTTTGTTGTCGAAGCCGAACACAGGATTTGGGTGCATGTGGCAATGGATCGTCTGACTGGGGAGGTGCTGGATCTCCAGACAGAGGAGGTGTTCGAGTGACCGGTTTGCTGGTTTGCTGGATGTTCCCATCTCAGAGGGACGGATTTTGGTGGCGGGTGCGGCTCACCCGGTTGCAGACTCCGGGTTACCGATGAATCAATCTCAACAGGACGCCGTGGACCGGGCATTCGAAATTTTGAGCGAGCATTTCGACCACGTCGTGCTCGCTGTAGGCGCCTATGATGAGGACCGGCAGTACACCACCGCCGCCAGTTTTACCGGCGGGGTGGCACCCGCCCTCGGGCTGTGTCAACTCTACACCTCCAAGTGGACGCGGGAGCATTTGTGGGGCGATTCTGACGCGGAAGAGGAGGGCGACCTGTAACCTGTTGTTCTCGAGCAAAAGCCAACCCGCTTCATGAGTTCGGCAACCTTCCGCAGTTGGGCGGAAATCAACCTCGACGCTTTGGAGCATAATCTCCGGGCGCTCCGTGCCCTGTGTGTTGCGGAAACCTCCCTGATGGGGGTGGTCAAAGCGGATGCCTACGGCCATGGAATTTCCCAAGTGGTTCCGGCAATTGCCCCGCGCGTGGAGTGGTTGGGGGTGGCCAATCTTTCCGAAGCGCGGGAGGTGCGTGCCCTCGGGGTGAGCAATCCCGTGATGATTCTGGGAACGGCGTTGCCTTCCGAGAGGGAAGAAATTCAGGCGGGCGGATTTGTGCCGGTGGTTTCCTCCGCGGAAGAGGCTCGCGGGTTCGCTGCGCCTTCAGGAACCGCTCCGTTTGGGGTGCAGCTTGCGGTGGACACGGGCATGGGGCGAATAGGCGTCTGGGAGGCTGAAGCGCTGGAGCTTGCCGTACAGATCGCCGCCATTCCGGGCGTCGCGCTGACCGGCGTGGGATCCCACTTCCCGGTTGCGGACGAAGACGACGCCTTTACGCTGGCGCAGACGCTTCGTTTCCGGGAACTCGTGGGGGCGCTGCGTTCCCGGGGCCTCGTGCGCGGGCCCGCCCACATCGCCAACAGCGCCGGTCTCATTCGCCAGCCAGGGGCCGCTCTGGATTTGTGCAGGACCGGCCTCGCCATGTACGGGATCTCGCCCACGCCCGGATTCGAGCAAATGCTCCGGCCGGTGCTTTCGTGGAAAAGCCGCGTCAGTCTTGTGCGCAGCGTGCCCGCCGGATGCGGGGTCTCGTATGGACGCACTTTTGTGACTCCCCGGGAGATGCGGGTCGCAACGATCGCGCTCGGATACGCTGACGGCTACCAGCGGCACCTTTCCAACCGAGGCGCGGGGGTGTTGATCGGCGGCCGACTCTGTCCGCTCCTTGGGCGGGTGACGATGGACCAAATCCTTGTCGATGTCAGCGATTGTGCAACGGCGGCTCCAGGGGAGGAGGTGGTTCTCATCGGCCCGCAGGGGGACGCCCAAATTTCGGCCGCGCAACTGGCGGCTTGGGCGGGAACCATCCCGTGGGAGATCTTCACCGGGATTGGGCGACGTGTCCAACGGTTGACGGTTCGGGACCCGGTGGCGCCCTGAACCGTGAGGGACCGCAGACAGGCTGGGTTTTACTCCGTGGCCTCCTGCGCCTACGCTCCTAGAGAACCGTGAACCCACCCAGACCATCTCCAAGGCGGCACCGCATTCAGGCGCCAACAACGCCCCGGAATGCGGGTTCCGGTCGATGGCGCGGAGGACTGCTCAGGCTGGGCTTGTTTGCGATCGCTTGGGGGAGCCTGCTCTGCGCGGTGGTCGGTGGCGTGTACTCCGTCTGGGCAAGCCGGCTCGACCTGGCCCGCGTCCAGCAGATACGGGAGCGTTCCACGGTGTTTGACCGGGACGGCAAACCCTACGGTCGGCTCGCGGGCGATGAAAACCGGTTGGTCGTTCCGCTTTCAAAAGTGTCGCCCCTCTTCATCAACGCCCTACTTGCACGCGAGGATTCCCGTTTCTACAAACACCTCGGAGTCGATCCCTTTGGCATCGTCAGGGCGGCACTGCGCAACCTTGTTTCACGTTCCGCGGCGCAGGGGGCGAGCACCCTCACACAACAGTTGGCGCGCAACTCCTTTCCTCTTGGAGGCAAAAACCTCCATCGCAAGATCCTTGAAGCCTTTGTTGCGGTGCGCATGGAGAAGTACTTCTCCAAGCGCGAGATTCTGGAGCATTACGTGAACCGGATTTACTTGGGAGCCGGTGTGTACGGGATTGAAACGGCGAGCCAGGCTTACTTTAACAAGCACGCCTCGGAGCTTGCCCTCGGCGAGGCGGCGATGCTCGCCGGTATTATCCGCGGGCCTTCCAGGTTTTCGCCCCAGTCCAATTTTGAGGCCGCGCTCAGAGAGCGGGATACCGTCCTGGAGCGGATGACCAAGCTGGAATTCATCACCGCGGCCGAGGCTGCTACCGCGCGCCAAACCCCCATCGCCCTGCATCACAAGCGGCGGCTGGTGGTGCAGGAAAACTACGCGATGGACGCCGTGGTGAGGGAGTTGGGGCGGGTGTTAAGCGAGGATCAGTTGGGGGAAAGCGGATTGCAGATCTACACTTCCATTGACCCCGTTTTGCAGGAGACCGCCCAGATGGGTCTGAACGCCCATCTGACCAAAATCGAGGCCACGCCCAAGTACAACCATCCCCTGAAGGCGGATTTCACCAAGGAGGCCCGCGAGGCCGAGTTGGAGCCGACCTACTTGCAGGGGGCGGTGGTGGTCCTCGATAACAGGAACGCCGCGATCCGGGCACTGGTCGGCGGCCGTGAATACCTCGACAGCCGCTTCAACAGGGCGCTGCTCGCGGAGCGGCCCATCGGCTCCACATTCAAGCCCTTTGTGTACCTGGCTGCTTTCGGCAGAGGCATATCCCCACAGGGCACCTTCAGTGACGGACCGATCCAACGGGGAGAAGTACGCAGCAACCCCAACTGGTCCCCCCAAAATTCCGATGGCACCTTCAAGGGTACGATGAGCGCGGAGGACGGTCTGATCCAATCCCGCAACACGGTGACCGTCCGGGTGGGGGAGGCCGCGGGGTTGCAGGAGGTATCGCGGGTGGCTGCCGCTGTGGGACTCGAGAAAATGCCCAAAAAACCCTCCGCTTACCTGGGGGCATTCGAGGCGTCGCTTCTGCGGGTGACAAACGCCTACGCCGTCCTCGCCAGCGGGGGAAGGCTCCGCCAACCCTTTCTGATTGAGCGGGTGCTTGATTCCGATGGCGCCCTGCTTTACCGGGCACCCGCCTCCTCCAAGGCGGTTCTCCAGCCCGGTTCCTGCGGAATGATCACCAATGTCTTGACCAAGGTGCTTGACCGGGGAACGGCCGCATCTGCCCGGGCCGCTGGTTTCCGCAAACCCGCTGCCGGGAAGACTGGCACCACGGATGACTACAAGGACGCCTGGTTTGTGGGGTATACCAGCACGTTGACCGCTGGCGTTTGGGTGGGCTTTGACAAGCCGCAGCGCACCGTGGCCCAAGGTTACGGCGCGACGATGGCGCTGCCAGTATGGATCGAGGTGATGAATGCCGCTCCGGAAAGTCGCTACCCTGCGGGTCCATTGCGTGCCCTGGGGGAAGCGCCTGTCCTGCAAACGCCCCCTGCGGCCCCCAAACCAAGTTCGGACGCTCCTCCAAAAGCGGAACCGGTGCGCCCGGCGGGTCCTCCAAAGGCAGAGCCCGTTTCTAAGCCGCCCCGTTGAGCCGGACGCCGATCTGGATCGGTCGTCTCGGGTGCCCTGCTCGAGGAGGTGGCCGGGGGAACCTCGTTGTGCAGCCCGGCGGGAACAGGAGCAAAAGGAAATGGACTTAAAGGTTTCGCGTCTTTCCTCGCAATGGGGCCGGATCAACGATTGAGGGCTTGGCGGCTTCGTGGAGTGTAACCGCGATTTGGTTGCCCCTTGCCTGAACGGCGGCTCTCAGGAGGAGCGAATCGCATTGACGCGGTCTCCGGGACAATCCGAAGTAGGGCACGCATATGAAAGTACTCCCCATCTTCACGGCGGCACTCTTCCCCCTCGCGGCCTTTGCCGCCGAGGACGGCTTTACCTCCCTCTTCAACGGCAAAGATCTCGACGGCTGGAAGGTCAACGAGAACCCCGCGACTTTCTCGGTCAAAGATGGTCTGCTCGTCGTGGACGGCCCGCGGGCGCATCTGTTTTACGACGGCCCGGTCCGGAACCATGATTTCAAAAACTTCCACCTGCGGGTGGAATTGCGTACCTATCCCGGTGCGAATTCAGGGGTGTACTTCCACACGGCGTTTCAGGAAACCGGCTGGCCGTCAAAGGGCTACGAGACGCAGGTCAACAATACCCATTCCGACCCGAAGAAGACCGCCGGATTGTACGCGGTGAAGGACAACTTCACCGCGCCCGCGGAGGACCAGAAGTGGTTCGTGATGGAAATTATTGTCGAGGGCCAACACGTGGTCACCAAGGTCGACGGCAAGGTCATCACGGACTTCAACGAGCCCGAGCCGCCCCAGCCCCCGCCCAAGATGGAGGGCAGGGTGATTGGTCATGGGACCTTTGCGATTCAAGGGCACGATCCCAAGAGCCGGATCGAATACCGTCGCATCGAGGTAAAGCCGCTGCCATAACCCAGAACCGGGACGATCCGCGGTCCCTCCCGCCATTTCTTCAACTGGCGTGGGTGGCTCGGCTACGTGAACGTTCACTCTGCCCGCGGGTCCCTCGCGAGCAGAGACGACAGGGCCTCCGAGGGGGACAGTTTTCCCTCCAAAATCAGCCGGACGTGCTCGATGATGGGCGCGTCGATCCCCAGCTTTTGCGCACATTCCCAGGCACTGAAGGTATTCGGCACTCCTTCTGCCACCATTTTGGTCGTCGCCGCGATGTCTTGGGCCGTTTCGCCGCGCGCGAGGCGTTCCCCGAAAGAGCGGTTCCGACTGTGGCGTGAAAAGCAGGTCACCATCAGATCTCCGATGCCCCCCAGTCCCTGAAAAGTCTCGACCCGGCCTCCGAGCGCCACCCCCAAACGGATCATTTCCGCCAGGGCACGTGTCACCAGCGCGGCCTTGGTGTTGTCACCCAGGCCGAGCCCGTCGCACACGCCGGCGGCAATCGCAAAAGTGTTTTTGAGCGCCCCGCCTAGCTCGATGCCTTTGACGTCGCTGCTGACGTAGGCTCGAAACACCGGGTTGGAGAACGCGCTTTGCAGGCGGCCGAGCACTTCTGGATCCTCGCATCCCAGCACAACAGCCGTTGGCGCGCGTCTGGCGACCTCCTCGGCATGGCTGGGGCCGGAAAGTACCGCCACTGTGTGTCCGGGAAGCGTCTCGGACAGGATCTGGCTCATGCGCAGTCCCGTGCCGCGCTCCACCCCCTTGGTGCAGCAGAGGAGCACCGCCCCCGGGGCGGGGGGGATCTTTGCCAGACGCTGGGCCACTTCGCGAAAGGCGTGTGACGGTGTCACCAACAGCAGAAGGTCAGCTCCGCCAAGACCCTTGAGTTCACTGGTGAACCTCAGGGTTTCCGGAAGCGGGACGCCGGGCAGGTACTGCCGATTTTCCCGGCTCGTCTCGATTTCACGAATGGCCGCCCCGTCGTTTCCCCACACAGTGACCTCAAGCCCGTTCCGGTGCAGCACCAGCGCAAGAGCCGTTCCCCAGCTGCCCGCCCCGACAATCCCAACGTGTTTCCAGAGCGCAGGCATAGATTTATGTGGATTTTTTGAACCGGCTCTCCGTCCCCGCGAACAGGCGTTTGATGTTCTCGCGGTGCCGCCGGACCACCAGAAAAGCCGCCGCGCAGGCAAAAGTCAGATAAACGCGGCCCTGCAGCTCTCCCAGGAAAAGAAGCGCACCGACCGCAATCGGCAGGGAGAGTGCGGCGAGAATCGAAGCAAGAGAAACGTACCGCGAGATGCCAAACACAACCAACCAGACCATCAACACCACACCCGTTGCCAGTGGCGGCATCACTGCGAGGAGCACCCCCAGAGAAGTGGCCACGCCTTTTCCCCCCTTGAACCGCAGCCACACGGGAAACGTATGTCCTAAAATACAGGCCAGCGCCGCAAATACGGCCGCATACGCAAGATAATCCTCCGGAACAGGGTGCGGTACCCTGTGGTAGGCGATGTTCTCCGCCAGCCGCACCGCTGCAAACCCCTTGACCGTATCCAGCAGAAAGGTGGAGCCACCCCATTTGGGGCCAAGCACCCGCCACACGTTGGTGGCGCCAATGTTGCCGCTCCCATGCTCGCGCACGTCGACGCCCCCGAGCCGTCCCAGCAGCAGGCCGAACGGAATCGACCCCAGGAGGTAGGCCGGAACGAAGATCAGGGCGAACGTGAGCAATTCGGCGGGATGCATGGACAGCCTCTATCGGTGGCCTTCCGGAGGCACTCCGTCAACCGCGCAGGGAAAATTCCGCGCCTTCGCGGGTCGGTCCCTGCAGGTCGTTCAACCCGAACGTCGATGCCCCAGATATCAAAACGCTCTCACGCGGAGCTGCGGCAGGGCTGGAGAATGCTGAGAGAAAAAACAAACAGAACTGTGCACGCCACGCCGCGGTTCAGCGACACTGGGGGAACGACTTTGTCGCATTCAAAAATGAGGCGGATACCATTCCCAACCACGGGTATCCGCACCTTCCTTCTGGAGGGCCATCATCCGCATGGTGCGGTCTCCGAACAACCGGTGCTCAAGGTCCGGATGCAACAGCTTGCGACGCCGCTCGACGGGAAAGACACCCAGAACGGTCCGGAGCATCTGCAGCCTGAGGGTCGGCGACTGTTCCGCCGAAAGGGTGTCGACCACTCTGTAACACGGGTACAGGGCGACGTAACTGAGCGCCCTGCGCACAGGAGGCAGGATGATGTCGTCGACCACGAGGTAGCCGCCGGTGCGCAGCAACCGCGTCGCGTAGAAGCAGTCCAGCAGCGTGTGGTCCAGCGTGTGCCAACCGTCCACGAACACCAGGTCGTATCCACCCTCGCCCTCCCCGAGCAACCGCGGCAGGGCGATCTCGGAGAGTTCCTCGATCCATTCAAAATAATCCACACCCGCTTCCTCGAGATTGCGGATCCCTGCGCCATCCCACTGCGAGTTTTGAAAGGGATCCAAAATCGTATGCCGGGCGCCCGGTCTTCCGTGCAGTCCAGCGCAGATGTGGAGCGAGGAAAGTCCGTACGCACAACCCACTTCCAGCGTCCGTTTGATTGCGGAATCTGCTTTGACGAGCCGCTCCAGAAACTGCCCCTCCTCGGGATCAATCGCCGAGTGCAACCGGTGCGCCATCCCACTCCGCCCCCTCACCCTCTGGCCTGAATAAATTTCCTCGATGATTGTCCGCATATCCCGCCTCACCCCCCTTTGTTGCAGAATCGGGAGTGGGACGTTCGGAAAGCGCCCCGGTTTAGCGCTACTTTTTCTGAAGCGACCCGAGGGCCTCCAAGACGATTCCCGGAGTCAACAGCGTCGGAAGCACGAGCGGTTCCGCGTTTCCCGGCGGGTAGAGCAGATAGAACGGGACACTGGAGCGGCCGAATTTTTTGAGCTCGGCGGTTACGACCGGATCGTCCGAAGTCCAGTCAGCCTTCAACTTGACCACCCCGTGTTTTCCAAACGCCGCGAGCACCTCCGGGCGGGCGAGCGCCACCCGCTCGTTGACCTTGCAGTTCAAGCACCAGTCGGCAGTGAAATCAACAAACACCGCCCGGCCCGCAGTACGCTCCGCCTGCAAACGTTCCGGTGAAAAGGGCTCCCACCCCTCCGAGTGGGGCGCGCTGGCGGAAGTTGGACCCGCGCGCATCGGGTCGTAGAGGAACAGCAAAAAACCACCTGCGGTGAGGCAGACGGCAATCAGCAGTGCAACCGCCCTGCGTTGAACCACCCCGAGCAGCCAACAGCAGAAGCCCAGAACCAGCAGAAAGGCGCACGCGCCGGAGATCGCATCCAAGCCGCGTGCATTCCCAAGCACTCCCAGCAACCAGACCGCGACGGAGAGCATCACAAAACCCATCACCTGCTTGAGTCGCTCCATCCACAGGCCCGGTTTGGGAAGAAATTTCAGGAGCGTTGGATTGGAGGTGAGAATCAGGTACGGCAGGCTCATCCCCGCCGCGATGGTCATAAAAACGGCGATGACCACGGGCGCTGGTTGGCTCATGGCAAAGCCAAGCGTCACGCCCAGATAGGGCGCGGTACAGGAGGTCCCCAGCAGGGTGGTGAATGCACCGTGCAGAAACGCGCCCCCGTGGCCCTGCTTTCCGGCTAGGGAACTCAATGCGGCGTTGGTTCCGCCAGAAAGGGTGATTTCAAACACCCCGATCAGATTGAGTCCAAACACAAACACCGCGCTGATCAGGCCCGTCAAAATCCACGGGTTTTGAAACTGGAACCCCCAGTTCAAGCCCGATCCCGCCGCCTTCAGCCCGATGACTGCGCCGGCGAGCGCCAGAAAAAAGGCGAACACTCCCGCGCAAAACGAGAGGCCGAGCCGGAACACCCTGCCGGGTTCCTGTCCCGCCTGCTGGGTAAAACCGAGAATTTTGAGTGCGATCACCGGCAGGACGCAGGGCATCAGATTGAGCAGAAGCCCCCCCAAGAACGCGGCCCAGAGTACCCCTGCAAGCCCTCCCTCAGGCATCTCTGGAGCGGTCGAACTGGCATCATTCCGGGCAAGGGAGGGGAGCGCTGTCTGCGTGATTTCCCAACCCAGGCGTGTCCCGTTGGCCGTATTCAGGACGACCAATCCCCTCCAACCGCCCGCGGAGAGCGCGGTTGCATCCGCTTTCACCCTGAAGGAAGCTTCGCCCGGCTTCGCCGCGGTCTGCTCGGGATGTTCCGCATTCATCCCCGCTGGCGGGATGGGAAAGAACTCCGTTTTCTCCGAAACGTCGCCGCCCCGGACGCTCACCATCCAAGCTTCCGCATTTTTGTTCCACGAGGCCTCGAAGGGGGGGGGACTGCTCTGCGGTAGGCGTTTTCTCCATGTTGAAAAAAGCTCCTCGTTTGCGGCGACGGCCTTGCCTGATTCCAGTTCAATCGAAACCTCTTCGGCACCCGGCAGGCAGGTTTCCTTGCACACGTACCACTTCAGCCTCGCCTTAAAGACATGCGGCGAGGTCGGAAGAACCTCCGGCGCCCGGATTTCAACCGGAAGCAACAATTCTTCCTCGTACACATTGGTGAACAGGTCGCCCTCGGCGCGGAGCAGATGGGGCAGGGGCCACTGGATCGCTCCCGCCTCAAACCCTTTCGGCAATTCCCACTCCACCTGGGGAGCCGCTCCCGAGTCCCCCGGAAAACGCCAGTACAGGTGCCAGCCAGCCTCCATCTTAAAGCGGATCCCGAGGGTGAACGCCTTGCCGGATTCGATTGCAGTGCTGTCGGCCACAAGGCTAGGTGCTGCTTTGGGTGGGCCGGAAAAAAACTGGGCATTGGCCGGTGAGAGGCTGCCAAAGAGAAGCGTCAGGGCAAAAAGGAGTCGAAGCGGTTGCATGGACGTTGATTGGGGGATGAAAAAGGAAAGTGCGGCACCGACGTCGGAATCGCCCGGCAAAAGACGAACAGCGGCGGAGCACTCCGTTACTTTAATCAAACCAGAAGGGGGGGGATTTCCGAAGACAGTTTGTGGGGGGGCTTGCCGGCGGATGGAGCCATTCACCCACGCTCGGTCTGGTGGGATGCGATTCCGTGTCGGGCATTTTCGCCGGATGAGGGAAAAGCCGGACGGTGGACCCGTCGTTTCAACCGTTTTGTGCGAGCAAACCAAAGAGTGGCTGGGAGGACGTCGATGAGGGATCTGATTTTTATTTCACTGGAGAATTGGGACGGTGTCTGGAGGCGCAACCAGTTCCTCTGTGCCGAGTGGCTCCGGCGGTTCCCCGCGATGCGCCTCCTGTTTGTGGGCCGTTCCCGCGACGTGTCTCATTCCCTGAGGAAAAGCGACCGCACCGTTTTCTCCCAACCGGCCGAGCAAAAAGTACCCGATCTGCCGGGTCTCACAATTCTCAACCCGCTCAAACTGCTTCCCAATTCGCTTTCCGCCACCCGCTGGTTCAACCGGCAGCTCATGCTGGCTGAAATCCGAGCGGCGGCGCAGCGTGCCGGACTGCGCGCTCCACTGCTCTGGATCAACGATCATTGCGCCGCGCATCTGGCCGGCAGACTGGGCGAACGGGCCGTCATTTACGATGTCACCGATGATTGGGCGCTCATGAACTCCATTCCTCAAAACGAGCGGCAAAGGATCAAGGCGGCGGATGCCGCCCTCTGCAAAAGTGCCGACTTGGTCGTGGTGTGTTCGGAGGCCTTGGAACGTTCGCGTAGGAGGCTGTCCCGAAAACTGGTCCGGATTCCAAATGGGGTGGATGCGGAGCGCTACGGTTTCAGGACGCCGCGGGCCTGTGACTCCGCGGCGGGGACGCGCAAAACGTTCGGATATGTGGGAACACTGCACGGGGATAGACTGGATCTCGAGCTCGTCACTGCCCTGGCACGCCGGCGGCCCACTGATCGGGTCGTGCTCTGCGGACCCAATCTGCTGACAGCGCCGGAGGTGCATCAATTGAATGGACTTGCCAATGTGGAAGTGCGGGAGGCCGTCGACTACCAGCAGGTGCCCCGGTTACTTGAGGAGTTCGACGTGTGTATTTTGCCGCATCTTTGCAGCCCTTTTACCGAGAGTTTGAACCCGATCAAACTTTGGGAGTACCTCGCCAGCGGCAAGCCGGTTGCGGCCACTCCGGTGGCTGGGTTCCGCGACTACGGGCATTTGTTTCATTTGGCCAAAGGTGAGGATGGTTTCCTTGAGGCTTGCGAAAAAGCGTTGCAGGAGGATGCGCGACTGGCGGGTGTACGGATGCGCGAGGCTGCCCGGCATTCATGGAAAGTGAGGGCAGACGATCTGTTGGAAATCTTCAGGCAAGAAGGGTGGATGGCTCGCAACCCTTTGCGGCGGACGCGCACGCAGCCGGGGATCAGGCGAACCCTGCGGCGGGCCGAGGTGCCCGTCGGGCAGCCGGACCTTTTTGCAAGCGAGGGGGTTTGATACCATCCCGGGTTGGGGCCGGTACGCGTTAAGGGGCGGGACGGAAACATGGAGAGGGAGGGGCTTATGAGCGTGGTGGTTGTCAGCTACAACACAAAGTCGTTGACCGTGCGGTGCGTGGAGTCGGTGTGCCGGGTTGCACCGCCGGGCACCCAGATTTGCGTCGTGGACAATGCCTCCGCCGACGGGTCGGTCGGTGCGCTCAGGGAGCTTGCAGGGAGCGCGTCTCGACCGGTTCGCGTCATTGCCGCAGGTCGAAACCTTGGGTTCGGTGCGGCCAACAATCTTGGGGTCGATGCGACCGAAGGTGAATTCATCGCCCTTGTGAACAGCGATGCCTTTGTGCGCAAGGGGGTGCTCCAAGGGTTGCAAGACTATCTCAAGCGGAATCCAAAGGCGGCGGTGGTGGGTCCACGGTTGGAGAACTCCGACGGCTCCTTTCAGGAGTCGCGTTTCGTTTTTCCAACTCCCCGTCGCGCATGGGTGGAGAATCTTGGCCTGGCCCGGCTCGCCCGGTTACTCCGGCGTTTGAAATCTGGAAAGCCCTGGAGGGACGGCCCGGTGGAGTGGCTGAGCGGAGCGTGTCTGATGGTGCGGCGGGCGGCATGGGAACACGTCGGCGGGTTTGACGAGAGCTTCTTTTTGTACGCCGAGGAGACAGACCTGCAGCGCCGTATGGCGTCAAAGGGGTGGGAGATCCACTGGACTCCGGACCTGGTTGTGACGCACATCGGCGGGAGTAGCGGTCTCGCCGAGCGGGAGGCTGTCCGCGAACATTTTTTTGAGGGGGCCGATCGTTACATTTTGCGCTACCACGGACTGCCTGGAGTTTGGGTTTTCCGTGCGGCGACGGCCGCAGGGGCGGCTCTGCGGTGGAGTTGGTACGCGCTGAGGGGGGGGCACCGAGGCAGGTCGGCGCGCCGTTGGGCCTGGATTTTACGACGCCAGATATCCAGCCCGATTCCCCGCATGTCACAGCCGCCTTCGGGAACTCAGCCCCTAGCGAAGGGGGCGTTCGCGCCGGTCCCGGGGGAGCAGCCTTTTGACTAGGGAGCGCCATGGACACCGATCTGCTCTTGTTGGCGCTGCCCCTGGGCATCGGGTACGTGCTGCTGTTTTGGGTGGTTTCATTCCGGGCACCGTGTGTGCCGTTGGCTTTGATTTTTGGGCTGGCTCCGTTCCAGAACGACGTCTCGGGTTTGGGGTGGCTGCACTTCTCGCTGTCGGAGGTGCATTTGCTGCTATCGGTGCCCCTGTTAATAGCGCGCGGTTGGCGTGGAGATCTCAGTTGGATGGGACCGGTCCTCTGGGGGGGCTTGCTGTTGACGGTGCTTTTGAGTGTACCGAACTGGAGGGAGACCTCGACGGTGTCTCTCATTCAGATGGGGCTCTACTGGATCGGCGCCGTTGCCGTCTTTTCCGGTCTGCCGCAGCAACCGGAGGATTTTCGTTTGTCGTGGCGCCTGCTCGTTGTTGTTGCGGCGGCGTTGGCTGCATCGGCACTGGTCACCCGGTCCAGTTACTTTTGGGGCCTGAACAAGAACGGCGTGGGAGCCTCGCTTGCCTGCGGGCTGATTGTGGCGGTGGAGTGCTGGTCTGGAGCGGGAAGGAAAGAGCGCCGGTTTTATCTGTGTGCGCTACCCCTGATCGCGGGCGGATTGGTGATTGTCTTGTCGCGCGGTGCCTGGATTGCCGCGGCGACGGGGGTGGGATTCCTGCTGGCGTGGCGGGGGCAGTACCGCCGGCTTCTCTGGCTCGGGCTGCTAACGGTTCCTGTGGTGGCGGTGGTGTGGTCCATTCTGCCAGCGGAGTCGCGCGAGTACGCTGTCGGGTTCGATCAAAGCCGCTTCAACATCAGGGCGAGGATGCTGAACACGGATTGGGCACTGGAGCAGTGGCGCTCGAGTCCTTGGCTTGGGGTCGGAGCCGGGCTCCGCAAGGAATACGATGCTACGAATTTGGTTTGGCTGACTCTAGCCGAAACCGGTCCGCTGGGGCTTGCCGCGCTCGTGGGGGTGCATGCCAGGTGCGTGCAGGGAATGTGGATGCGCCGGTGTGAACGCGATCTCTGGAAGGGCAGGCCTTCAGCCGCTGCCTTGGCGGGGGCGCTCGTCCTTGCAAAGTTTGTGCACGGGTTGGTGGACCACTATTGGAGCCGGGGCGCGATCATGGTGGCTTGGGCGGCGGTGGGCATGGCGTTGGTGCGGTCCTCTGATGGCCGGAAGGGCGCCTGCCACGGTCTGCGGCCGCTACCGGCAGGCGCGCGGGCGGAGAGGCGGGTTGCGGTAGGAAGCTGAATATGAAATCCAACATCGAAGATTTCGCAGAGTTTGGCGCTCCCTCGGGTGGGGAGGAGGCGCGTCCGAAGCTCGCCTTGTGTTACTCCGGTTGCCACCGGCGCGGTGGGGTGGAGCGCGTGGTCTTTGAGGTGGCCCGCCACCTGCACCAACACTGGCGTACTTCTGTCGTCGCTCACGAAGTGCCAGCTCCAGGGGAGTTGCCGGCGGATGTGCAAATGTTGCGCCTGCCTGGGAAGGTCCTCCCGCTTGGACTGGGCATGCAGCGGACACGCGCGGAGTCGCAGGACATTGTCGACGAATGCGGGTTTGACGTGGTTGCGGGATTTGGGGTGCAGTCGCCCCGCGACAGCGTTGTGTGGATCCAGAGTGTCCACGCCGCGTGGTGGGAGCTGTGTCGGCAGCGGCGCAAGGGCTGGATGCGCTTGCAGCAGCGGTTGAACCCGTTTCACAGGATCGTGCTCCGGATGGAGGAGGATCTGCTGCGTCGCCGCCGGTACCGGCGCTTGATCGCGTTGAGTCCAGCGGTGCGCGATGATTTACAACGCTTTTACGATGTCCCTGTTTCGGACGTGGATGTCCTGCCAAACGGGTTTCATCCGGAGGAATTCCATCCCGGGGTGCGCGTGCGCCACCGGCAGGAACAACGCGGCAGGCTTGGCATTCCCCCCGGCGCGTGGGTGGTTCTGTTCGTTGGGAACGAGTGGGAGCGGAAGGGGTTGCTTCCGCTGCTCACCGCCGTGGCTCAAATGAGAGATCCCACCGTACATCTGGTCGCCGCCGGCAGTCTGCCCGCCGGGTTCATCATGCGTCGCGCCGCGAAGCTGGGAATCCGCGAAAGGGTGCACATGATCGGGCCGACTGCCCAAGTGAACGCATGCTTCGGGATGGCCGACGCGTTCGCCCTCCCCACGCTCTACGAGGCTTGGGGGATGGTGGTTATCGAGGCGCTCGCATGCGGCCTGCCGGTGCTGACTTCCCGCACAGCCGGGGCATCGGTTGCAGTTGAACCCGGAGTGAACGGCTACTTGCTGAGCCGCCCGGAGGATCCGGACGCCGTGGCGATGGGATTGCGAAAACTGCGCAGGGGCCTTCATGCTGCGCCCTCTGCCATCGAGAGGACGGTGGAGTCGTACCGGTGGGAGCGGTTGCTTGGCGAGTATGCCGCCATTTTGAGGCGCAGCATCTCTTGACTTCCAAATGATGAAAACAGGCTCCCTTCGCGTGCTTCTATGGACCGATTCAGACCGGTTTGCCGGGACCGAAAGGCACTGCCTTGATCTGGCGGGCGGACTGCAGCGGTTGGGCGTGGACGTTTCCCTGGGGTGTCGTGCAGAGACGCCTCTTGCTTCGAGAGCGTTCGATGCGGGGGTGCGCGTCATCGAGTTGGACACTCGGTGGGGCGGAATTCCGGCGGTGCACCGCTTGCGTGAACTGCTGGCAAACGGGAGCATGGACCTGGTGCACGCTCACAACGGCAAGTGCGCGCTGCTCGCCCGGATTGCACTGGCACGGGCCGGGCGCGGCACGCTTGTGGCCACCCAGCACTTTATCACGCCGGCGAGGACCTCACGCCGGGGTTTTTCTGCAAGGGTTGCCCGAAGGGCGCACGACTGGGTGGACCGAGGGGTATCCCGTTGGGTTGCAATCTCGGCTGCGGTGGGAGATGCCATGGTTCGGAGGCGGGACACAGCGTCCCGTAAAATTCGGCTTGTCTTCAACGGGGTCCCCGGAGGGGCACCTGGAGAGATGGACGGTGCCGCGGCAAGAGCTGCCCTCGGCCTGCCCCCAGAGATGCCGATTCTCCTGTGTGTGGCGCGACTCGAGCCGGAGAAGGGGCACGACGTGCTGTTGAACGCACTGAAAATGCTGAGTCGCGAGAAGGTTGAGTTTTTGACACTTTTTGTTGGGGAGGGCTCCCTGAAGGAGGTGCTTGCAGAACGCATTGGCCAACTTGGGATTTCGGGACGGGTGCGCTTAGTGGGGCAACAACCCGATGTTTCGGTGTGGTTGCAGGCCGCGGACGCCCTTGTGCTTCCAAGCCCCGCCGAGCCGTTCGGGTTGGCCTTGCTTGAGGCGATGTGCAGGGGAGTGCCCGTGGTGGCCGCCGCCGCGGGGGGGCCTCTGGAAATTTTGCAGGATGGAAGCGGGCTGCTTTTCATTCCGGGGGATCCCCGCGACCTTGGCGAGAAGTTGCTCCACATCCTGAGCCAACCGGGGCTGCGCAGAAAACTGGCTCTCGCGGCTCGATTGCGCTGGGCGACGCATTTCAGTGTGGAGCGGATGGCTCAACACATGTGCGAAGTTTATGAGGATGCCGCGAAAGTCGGTCGGGTGGGGGAGGGGTAGGCGTCCGGGCGTGGCCGAAGGGGGGGACGTTCCCGGGGGAGCCCCAGCGATGTGATAGGCCGTTTGATTCTCTGCGTTGGCAAACCCAGTCGGGTGCACTCATAGTACCGGGGTGAGTTACACGGTCTTTGCCCGAAAATACCGCCCCCAGACATTTGACGATGTCGTAGGGCAGCAACATATCACGCAGACGCTCAAGAACGCGATTCTGCAAAACAGGCTCGCCCATGCCTACCTGTTTGTCGGGCCGCGGGGAACGGGGAAGACCTCCACCGCCCGGATTCTGGCCAAGGCGCTCAATTGCCATGCCACCGAGGGCCCGACGCTTTCCCCTTGCGGAAAGTGTGACTCCTGCGTCGAGGTGACCGCGGGCAATTCGATGGACGTTCTGGAGTTTGACGCAGCCTCGAACACGCAGGTTGACAAGGTGCGCGACATCATCATCGACAATGTGAAGTACCTGCCGGCGCGGTCCCGTTTCAAAATTTACCTGGTTGACGAGGTGCACATGCTCTCAACCGGTTCATTCAACGCGCTGCTTAAAACGCTGGAGGAGCCTCCACCGCATGTAAAATTCCTCTTTGCCACAACCGATGTTCAGAAACTGCCCGCGACCATCCTTTCGCGCTGTCAGAGGTTTGACCTCAAGCGGATTGGTCCCTCGGTGATTGCGGGGCACCTGTTGCACATTGCCAGTCAGGAGGGAGTGGCTCTTTCTCAGGAGGCAGCCCTCGCGGTGGCCATCGGCGCCGACGGCGGAATGCGCGACGCCGAGTCGATGTTGGATCAATTGGTGGCCTTCTGCGGGAATGCGATCGAGGAAAAGGATGTTCTCTCCGTCTTTGGGTTCACCTCCCGACAAAAGGTGGGCGATTTGTGCGAGGCTGTTTTGGCGGAAGACGCCTCAGCGGCGCTGCAGTTGATCCACGAACAGGCGGAGGCGGGACGGGATTTGACCCAGTTGCTGGGCGATTTGATCGGGCATTTGCGCAACCTGCTTCTGGTTCAGGTGGACTCCTCCGCCCTGGAGGAGGAACTGGGGGCGTCCTGGGTTGAAAACCTGCGCGGCCAGTGTGACGGGGTGGACCGGGAGCGCCTCCTCGAATTGATCGACCTGTGCGCGGCCGGCGAAGGGCGGATGAAATGGGCATCCAACAAGCGGATGTATCTGGAGGTGACCCTTCTGAGGGCTATTCAGACTGTTGGACAGGTGACCCTGGGCGAGGTGCTTGATGCCCTCAAGGCAATGAGACAGGGGGACGAACTCCCGAAACGGGTCAAGCCGGAGCGTCGCCCAAGCCGGAACCGGCCAACCGTTGCGCCCAAAGTCGAGGCGGCGGCGCCTGCCTCGCCGCGCGATTTGCACACGGCTCTCCACCCCGCACAACCGCTGCCGTCACGACTGGAGGCCTGTGCTGTTTCCGCGGATGTGAAAGAACCGGTGGGACCAGAGGAGGCCCCTTCGCGCCCTTCGGATCCAGAGATCGACCCATCTCACCCTGCGGAGCTTTCCTCCAGTCCATCGGTGGCAGAAGAACCGGATGTGGACTTTCATGTGGGCCTTCCGCTCGAGTCGCCTACGGCTGCCGTGCGCGAGAAGAATGCGACCGTCCCAGCCACTCAGGCTGAATCACGGGAAGAGGCGGCCTCCTTTTCCCCTCCAGCCGAGCCGGAGAAAGCACCGGACGTAGAGACCCTCTGGCCTGAGCTCGTCGGAAGGGTGCGCAAGGAGCGATCTTTCATCTCGATGTGGGTGGAGTCGGGCGTTCTGGAGGAAATCCGGGGCGGCAGCGCCGTCTTCCTGTTTGCGGAGGAGCAATCACTGGCCGCGGATTACATCATAAAGGATGGGCATCGCGAATTTCTGGAGGAGGTCCTGTTCGATATTACCGGGCTTCGACTAAAGGTGCAGACGCAGTTGCGCGAATCAGTCCAGAGGCGCCCGGTCGCACAAGCGCCGCCGGCGGCCAAGGCGCCGCCCAAAGATCCAATGGAAGAGTTCAAAAACGACCCGTTGATTCGGAAAGCTCTGGAAATTTTCAAAGCCCGCCTTGAAGCAGTGCAATAGCGGCCACATCGTCACCCAAAGGGGAGCGCGTTTTTCCCTCACATTTTGCCCGATTGATCACCCTGACCGTTTATGAACATAAAAAAAATGATGCAGCAGGCGCAGAAAATGCAGGAGCAGATGCTCAAGGCGCAGGAGGATGTCTCAAAAAAAATGGTCACTGCCACGGCCGGCGGCGGCAAGGTGACCGTAGTGGCAAACGGTGCGGGAGACGTGGTTTCGATCAAGATTTCGCCCGAGGTGGTCGACCCTCAGGATGTGGAAATGCTGGAAGACTTGGTGCTGACGGGAGTTCGCAAGGCAATCGAGGAAGGCAAGATGCTGGCTCAGTCCGAAATGGGCAAATTGACGGCTGGCATGGGGCTGCCTCCCGGGCTCGGTTTCTAGAGCCAGAAGACCAGTCACCGCGATGCGGTGCGCCTGACCGATGTCTATGGCGGCCGGGCGCTCCGCCCGGCGCGCTTCGTTGGGTCTCGTGCAGCATACGGAGCTGGCCGGATGGTCGCTGGGGCCGCTGGGTTGCCTCTACCGGCAACGATTCTGGGGCGCCCGATTCTGAGCAACGATTACCGGCAGCGGACGGAGGTGTTTGCGGCAAGAGATCGTTGCGACGAGCCGAGTAAAAAATCCGGAGCATCCGCACCGACCAGTTTCTCTACACCCCCCCCTCCCACGGCGACTCGGCAACAAAGCTTGATGAAAAACGCCCCGGGGATCACGTCGGATCTTGGCGGTACCGGTCCACCCTCCAAAGAGCATCTATGCCCCCCGTGCGGAATCATGGGACTGCAGGAGGGAGGAGAAGACGCGGTTGCTTATTTTAAGAGTTCTGCGACGGCCGCGGCCTCGGGGGTGTTCGGGAAGTCGGAGGTCAGCTCCTGGGAGTAGGCGGAGGCCTTGGCTCGGTCGGCTTTTCCCAGAAAAGCCTTCGTGGCCCCGAGAAGGGCCTTGGGCAGAAGGACACGGTGCTGTGGGACGAACACCTCTACGGAAAGAAAGGCGCGGACGGCCTCGCGCCACTGCTTTGCTGCGAGGGCCACGTTGCCCAGTTCCAGCCACGAAATCCCAGCCGCAAGCGAACTGGCACCGGGCTGAGCAAGCGCCCTCCATGCGGTTTGAACGCTGGCAGTGTCGTTCCGCGCGGCGGTCAAAAGCCGGAAGGCCGTGTCGAGCTCTGCGTCACCTGTTGGTGACCAGTGCTTCTGCAGGTCTGCGAGAAGTTCCGTGCTTCCTGCGACCGCAAGGGCGGGGAGGCGCAGTCGCATGATTTCTCCCCACGGGCTGCCGGGCAGGTCCGCATAGGTGCGGAAAAAGGTGACAGGTTCCGTGGTGCTTTCGATGACGCCGGCGGCGTCGCCGGATTGCGCACGCTGGCGGGCCTCGGAGAGTGCGGGTAACTCGGGAAACTCGAGTCGCTCCAGTTGCGGGATTTGGACCAACTCGTCGGTCAAGGACCCGTCAGGCTGGGCAGCCTTCACAAACAGAAAGTTGCCGTCCCGCCGGATTTCTTTTGCGTAGAGCACCTTGCCATCCTTGAGTTGGACGGTTTGGGCATCGGCGCCTGCGGGAAGCAGCAACGACGACAGCACCAGCACCAGAAGGGGAAGGAGGCCGTGGCGGGATTGAAATAGCAGGCGTTTCATTGCTGGGCCTCCGATTTGAGTCGGTTGCGGGCCACGGCCACTTCGGGAAGGTGGGCCAGTTTTGGTTTGGTGCTGAGTTCCCGGTAGTGGGCCGCGGCCTTATCCGGTTCCTGGAGTTGTTCGAAGCATTCGGCGGCGCGCAGATAGGCGCGCGCCACCTGTTTTTCGTAACGCTGATAGGCGACAAAAACGCGTTGGAAATACTGGAGCGCACCGGTGAGGTCGCCCTTCTTGGCGAGCACCTCTCCAAGGAGCAAGACTGCCTCCGCCGTGGCTTCGCCTCGCCATTCCCGGGTGGAGGCGACCTGTTCCAGCACGGGACGAGCTTCGTCTGCGCGGTCGAGTTGTAACAGCGCCTTGGCGCGGCCCAGGGTGACCTCGCGTAGTTTGTTGGCCGCGCCCGCCTTGTCCACAGCATCCTCGAAGGAGCGCAGTGCTTCGACCGGCTTTTTCTCGAGTAAGGCAATCTGGCCCAAACCGTTGTAGGCGTAATCAAGGAGGTCCGCCTTTGGAAAGGCGCGCATCAGTTCCTTGTAAAACTTGGAGGCCTTGGCGTTTTCACCACGCTCGAGAAGCCGGTCGGCACATTGCGCCAGCAGCGATGCGCCGAGGGCGTCCGCCGGGATTTCGTCGCACATTTTGTCGAGCAGCGTTGCGGCTTCCTGCGGCTTTTTGGTGAATCGCGCCAATTCGCTCCGCGCGAACAGCACGCGCGCTTTGACCAGCGGGGTATCGGGAAAATCCTTCGGGCTCAGGAAGGCGTTGAGGCTTTCCTCGGGCACGTAGGGTTTCACCGCGGATTGGGGAGGCGTTTCGGCAGAGGCAGGCGCTGCGCCCAGCGCGGGGGGAGGGAGTGGCGGACGCGCGGGTTTAGCGCACAGGTGTGCGAGTTGGCCTAGTAGTTGTTCGACCGCGTCCTGGGAGCGGTCCTCGACAAAGAGGCGGATCTTGGAGCTCAGAAAGGACTTCGCCTCCTCGGGTTTGCCCTCCTTTGCGAGGGCGCGGGCGAGCCAGTACATGGCAAGGACCTGCGAGGAGTGGTTTGGTTTGGCGGCGAGAAACTCCCTGAACATGTCTGCGCTTTCCGCCCAGCGTCCCAGACGCTGCAGTTCCTTGTTCGCGGCGAACAGGGAGTAGTGGACGACCTCGTCGGTGGAGGCACAGACGCTGCTTTTGCGATAGAGTGCGATTGCCTGATCGCGTTTGTCGAGTGCTACGAGCGCGTCGGCGTGTAGGGAAAGCACGTCACCCAACACCGGGTGGTCGCCGTGGCGAGCCTGCCATGTCGTGCAGAGTTTGACCACCTCCGCAGGCTTGCCGCCGGCGGAATAGCAGGCGGCGATCCGGTACTCGGCGTCGGCGACGTAAAGGCCGTTGGGATGTTTCTTCCCGTAGGCTTCAAACGCATCCAAGGAGGGGCCGTATTTGCCCGCGAAAAACTGCGCGAGCGCTACTCGGTAGTTGGCCTCCTCGACGAACTCACCCTTCGGGAAGCGGGTAAAATACTTTTTGTAAGTCTCAATCGATTCTTCGTAAAGGTTTTGCGAAAAGCGCGTGTTGGCGAGTAGGAACAGGCCACTGGGGTGGTGTGGGCCTTCCGGTTTGAGTGCAAGCAGGATGTCGAAACAGGCTGCGGCGTCGTCGGGGCGCTCGAGTTGGAGCAGGTTGGTTCCCTGTAACAGCAGGGTGGCGTCCAGATTTTTGGCGGTCGGAAACTCTTTGCGGTAGGTTTCAAGCACGCGCACGCAATCCTCCGCCTCTCCTAACTGCGCATGGAGCGCACCCAGACTGAACAAGGCTTCGCCGCGAGTGGCGGGGTCGGTCTTGCCCAGCAGTGATTCAAAGAGCAGCACGGATTCCTCGAGTTTTCCAAGGCCTTGGAACGCGGCCGCCTGTCGGGCGCGGAGGGCGGGCAGGGTGTCGGCTGCCTTGCCCGCTTCCTCGAGGGTGACCTTGCATTGGTCGACCAGCGTCTTGATGCGCTGGTTTGCGGTGGCCAGTTCCACGACCCGCGAGGGTTCCGCTTTTGCGGCGGCGATGTTAGCTTCGTAGCGGCGTGCGAGGGTCTGGATACGCTGTTGTTGAAGGAGGACCGTGTCTTCGCGGCGCTTGACCATTCCGTAGGCGACAAGCGCCTGCTTGAACTCGGCTGCGTTGAGGAAGGCGTCCCCGATTTCGAAGGCGAGCGCGTTGAGTTGCAGCGGGTTGTCCACCAAAGAGAGGAGGCGGCCGGTCAGGTTGGCGAGAATGCCGAGTGCCTTGGCCCTTTCGCCGTGGGCTGCCTCCACTGAGCCGAGCAGCAGGGCCGCCTGAACCGTTTCGGGGGTCCGGAGTCCGCCGGCGACCATTTCCTGCAAAAGCGTTGCGGCCTCGCCTGCATTGCCGCTTTCCTTGAGGAGGACTGCCCGCGCCAAGACCGCTTGTTCGCGGTTCGTGCCACCGAGACTGGCGACCTCGGAAAACCTCGCCGCCGCGCCAATTTTGTTGCCAAGGAGGGCCTCGGTCTGGGCCAGCGCGAGCAGGGCGTCGGCGGTGCGTGTGCCGGCGGGGTACAGTTTCAGATAGGTTTCGAACGCGGCCTTGGCTTTTTGGGGATCCTTTTGGTTGAAGTGCGCGGCCGCGAGCGAGTAGTGGACACTTTCCATCCCGGGCCCCTCCGCCCCTAGCGATATCATTTGCTCGAGTCCGGCGATGGCGGTTGGGAAATCCCCATTCCCGAAGGCGGTCATCGCCTTGGTATAGACCTCCGCAGCGGCCCCGGCAGGCGCCTGCCCGCGAACCGGACCGCAACACCACACAACGCCTCCCCATCCGGCCAGCGCGACAGCGACCAGCGAAGCGCTCGCCGAACGGTGGCGCGCGAAACAAGGACGATGAGAGTGGGGGAGGTCACCCATGCAGCCCGAGACGATAGCCGCCCCCGGGCGCGTGCGAAAGGATGGAAAATGTCTCCTTGAAAAGACATCGCGATGAACGCGGCAGGGGTTACCGACGCAGTTGGGAATAACCGCCCTTGCCGCCCGTGTGAAGCAGCGCTTTCCGCAGGGCCTTTTCATTCTCCTCGGTGACGCCCACGCCGATGAAAAATACTTCCGCTGCCTTTGGAAGTGCGGCCTGCCACTGGCCGAGGCGCGTTTCGATTTCGCTGATTGCAATCGTGTCGTTGCCCCGGCTTCCCCGCTGCATACTGCCGTCGGAAATTACAAACACGCAGTCCGGTTGCAGCGCGAACACCGCTTCGAGTGCGACCAGAAAACCGGGGCTTCCGCCCACCGCGCCCGGCGCGCTCTGCGGAAAGGATCCGTTGACCGCAAAATATGTGTACAGCCAGCGGCGGGCCGCCTCGCGGTTGGTCTTGGTTGCGGGAACCAGTTCCCGGGAAAAGAACGCGTAGTTTCTCGCAAACTCCACCAGGGTGAAGCGTGTGTTCACTCCAAGGTTGGCAATAAGGGCGTCAGTCTCATCGCGGATCCGTTCCATCGGCATGCCGGCACGCGCCGCGGCTTTTGCGACGGTGGTCGAGACGTCGTACATGAACACGACCCGCTTTGCGTTGGTCTGGACTCCGAGAAAACTGACCCCCGTGCCTGTACCCCCTCCGAGTCCCCCGCCGCCGAACCCGCTACCCATGCCGCCGGTCGCCGAGACGAAGAGGTCCGGTGTTAGGGCATCCATAGTCGAGGCAACCGAGGGGACTGTAATTTTTGGGAGGTTTGGAAGCGTGATTTTCCCAGGTCGCAGCGCCTGGATTTTGTCCAGGACTGCGGCTTGTGCCATGGCGATTGAGGCGACTGCGGCTGGATTGATGGAGCGCTCCGGCTCGGGCGGTGGAAGGCGAACCGCGGGAAGCGCCGCCGGTACCGGGGGCGCCTCCCGTTTGGTGAAGTGCCGCGCAACCACCCACACGCCCGCGATAACCGCCGCCACCACATGGACACCGACACTTGCCAGCACGACTCCCGCGACCAATCTGCGCCGCGGCGGAGTTGAGCGTTTCTCAACGGGACTCGTTGGATTCTGGGTCACGGTCCCTCCTCCGTGTTTGTTGAGAACGCCACGGTCGCAATTCCCGCCTGCGTGCAGGCGTTTAAAACCTCGAGTAACCGCTGGTGGGGAAGGCTGTCCGCCGCAGTGATGGTGACCAGCGGACTTCCCTTGTGTGCAGCCGTGCTTTCCCGCAAGCGAGAGAGAAAGGAGCGCAGCATGGGCAGTTCCGGGGTGGTGCCCGGATCGAGCGGCTGTTCGTTGGCGAGAACCTGTCCGCTGGCGAGTATGGTGATTTGTTGTTCGTCAGGAATTTCGAGCGGTTCGTCGACTGCCGCCGTGCCCGGAAGCGAGGAGGGCAGCGAGGCCTCGGATGGCGCCGGCTTTGAGGTGAGAATGTAGAAAAACAGCAGCAGAAAACAGACGTCGATCAGCGGTGCGATCTGCAACTCGATCTGCGGATGCTCGACGCGTCGCATACTTCAGCGCCGGATGCCGTAGACAATTTCAAGCGCGCCCGCCTCGGAGGCCAGACGCAGGATCTCTTTCACTCTGGAGGCTCGAGTTGCCGCGTCGGCGCGCAGGTGCAGTTTTAGCGAGGGGCGTTGGTGCAACCGTCCCCGTAGATGGGCGGTGAGTTCCGAGGGTTCAATTGCGCGGTCGCCTACGAAGAGCTTGCCGGCGGCATCCACGTTGAGCACCTCGAATTCTCCGGAGAGTTTCGGTTCTGTCTCCGCACTGATTCTGGGGAGTTCGATGGAGCGCAACCTCGCGCCTTGGCTGAGTTTACCCGAGAGCATGAAGAAAAAAAGCAGCAGAAGTGTCACGTCGATCATCGGCGCGATTTGAAGCCCGATCTCATCATGCTGCACCCTGCGAAGCCTCCTGCGCGCACTCATGGCTCACCCCAAACCAGCAAGCTCAACGGAGTCGCTGGAGATGTTGAAAAACGAAGAACACAAAGGAAGACCAAGGTCTCGTTCGCTGGGCACACAGCGGGTGGTGGCGCGGGTGCCCTCACGCGAACGTTTCATTGAGAATGAAACAGGCATCTTGTCTGCTTGGATTACGGTGGTTGCCGGGGGGCAACCCAATGTTGCGATTGTTTCAAGCAAACATTGGATCCAAGGGTCGCAGCCATTCGGTTTCATCGGTCTGTCGCGCTGGCGAGCGCTCCCGGGGACGGGGGGGGAGTCCCATGTGCCTCGCCCGTAAAGCGGTCGAGCATGTGGGAGAGCGCTGCGTGAACCTCTGCCATGTTTGCGGAGACCATTCCCCGGAAATAGAAGTAGAGAAACATCGAAGGGATTGCCAGCAGCAGGCCGCCTGCGGTGGCCACCAAAGCCTCGCCGATTCCCTTGGCCAGTTCCGCTGCTTCCGAGTGGCCTGCGGAAAGGGAGCTGAAACTACGGATCATCCCGAACACCGTTCCAAGCAGCCCGATCATCGGGGCGAGGACGGCGAGGGTGTTGAGGTAGTTGACCGTCACCATCATTTTGGTTTCTTCACGGAAACAGTCGTCTGCGAGTGAGTTTTCCATGGCCGTCTTGTTGTACATGTCCCGCTCGAAGTTCGCCTTGATGAGTGCGGACCCGAGCGAATGAGTCAGCGCGGAAGGGTGTTGTTTACAGATCGCGTACGCCTGTTGAAGGTTCCGACTCGAGAGCAGGTCGTTAAGGTTTGCTACGATAGCAGGCGGCATCAGCCTGTGCCTGCGGAACGCTACTCCGCAGTACACGGCCAGCGCCACCGCGGCAACCGAGCAGAACGCGACCAGATGCATGACGGGACCACCTTCCCGGTAAAGGTCGAGAACGCTTTTTGAAGCACCGTCCTCGGCTGCTTCAAGCACCGGTCCGTTGGCAAAAAGTAGAAGGGTTGCCGATGGGAGAAGCTTCCGGATTGTGCTCATCGATGGACCTTTTCTTTCAGTTCGGTTCTTTCTGCGGGGGATTTTTACCCAGCCATTCGAGTGCGGCCTTTGCCTCGGCGGAATCGGTGTGGAATGCCACAATATCCTCGGCCAGAGCGGTGGCACTGGTGGTATCGCCTTCGGTCGCGTAAACCTCCATCGCAATCAAGCGGGCGCGGGCTGCGAGTTCCGACGGCGCACCGAACACGAGCGCTGCCGCAAGGAGGTGATCGAGAGTTGATTGGAAGAGGAGTTCCCTCTGTGGTCTTGCAAACCCGTCCCGTTTCCAACGGGGATTTTCTTCCGTGAATGCCCTCAGCCAAGTTTTCTGTACCAGCCCCGCCGTCAGGCGTGCCTCTGCGAGGAGCGCTGATCCGCATGGGGTGCCTAAGATGGCCAAGGCATCCGATTCCGCGCGGGTCCACTGGCCGGTACGCAACAAGGTTCTAAGAATTCCCTGTTTTGCCGCCTCCTGTTCCTTTGCGGCAGGAGCGCCGGCGGCAATTTTTTCAAATATTGGAAGGGGGTCGACCTGGACTGCTCCGGAATCGGCTTCAAGCAAAAGGAGTCCGTACCGGAGTCCGATCCGCGCGGTGGGTGAACCCTGCACGGGGAGGAACGGAGCGAAACGTTTCCACAGTTCCGCCAGCATGGGCAGATCGCGTTGAATCGCGTTCTGAAGAAAGGTTTCCCGTGGTGCATCCGTTCCAAAAGTGACTGCTGCCACCCGCGCCTTTGGGATGCGCACCTCGACCGAGGACAATCCCGGGATTGGGTTTGTCGAGAGGACCAGGACCTCCTCTTCCATACCGAGCACGCGGCCTTCTTTGGATTCACCGTTCACGAGCGTTACGGTGTCGGCGCCCCGCAGTGCCGACGCGTGAAGACCTGCTGCCGGGAGGAGTGCCAGCCAGAGAGTCCTCACGGTTTTTCCTCCAGTGTTTTGAGCCTCGAGACCGCCAGTTCTCGATCCGGAGAATCCTCGGAAGGGCAGGAATCGAGAAATTCCCGGTAGGTATTGCTGGCGGCAGATCGGTCGCCGAGTGCGTGGAACGCCTCAGCGCTCGCAATGTACGCTTTTGCGGCCCACGGCTGAAAACGTGGGTAGGAAACGTACGTTCGCTGCAGGTAGGAAATGGCAAGCGGCAAGGCGCCAGCGGTTTGGTGAATCTGGCCCATACGGAACATGGCCTCTGCTTTGACTGCTGCTGCGGCGCTTTTTTCCCTGAGCAACTGGTCCAGGGTCTTGAGCGCCTCGGTTGGTTTGCCTTGCTCGATCTGTAGGGTCGCTTTGACGAGAAGAAGCCTTGGATGAAGGGTGGAGGCGGAGGCGGTCTTTTCGAAGCGTTTCACCCATTGCCATGCAGACTCGTTATGGCGGGCCGCGCAGTCCAACCGCGCGAGGGCAAAGAGGGCCCTGTCGAGTTGGGGCGCATCGGGATGCCACTTGAGTAGATCACGCCAGAGCCTGGTGGCTTTGGCGGTTTCGCCGGCGGTTTCCATGGCGTCGGCACCGTCGGCGAGCGCAGCTGAACTGGTTGCGTTTGCTGGGTGGAGTGTAGCGGCTTTGATGAAGCATCGGCTTGCTTCCACTGCGTTTTTGGAACGTAGCGCACATGCATTCGCCCATACCAAACGGGAGTGCAGAGTGTGGCGACCGTCGGTGTCCGCGGATGCGAGGAGCGTCGCGATCTTTGCGGCCCATGCCTCCTCCTGTAGATATGCTGCTGCAAGTGACCAGGCTTTTGTGATGAGCAAATCCACCCCTTTTGAAAGGGGGTCGTCGCCGAAGGATTCAATTTGTCTGAGCGCCCAGGCGGCAGCCTCTTCGGGGTGTCCATCGCGACTGCATGCCTTCCACCACCAAACGGCAGCTTCCGCGGCGCGCCCTGTGTCGGTTTGAACCGAGTCCAATTCCCGAAGGCACTCCCACAGGGCCTCAAATTTGCCGCTTCCGAAAAGGAGCTTCAGGCATTTGAGGATGCCCTCTTCTTTTGCTGCGGTCAGGTCCACCGGGACGCTGCGCCACGCGTTGAGTGCACCCTCGCCATCTCCGAGCGAAAGCCTGCAATCGCCCAGTAGCAGCGCGGCCTCGCCTGAGCAGGCGTGTCGCGGAGATTCTGCGAGAAGGGTTTGCAAGTCCGCGACCGCAGCTGCTTTTTCTTTGAGGGCATTCAAGGACTGCGCCCGCTTGAGCAGGACCACCGGTTTGTGTTCTCCATTGGGAAAGGACTCCAGATAAGCGCTCGCCGCCGACCGAAGCGGTTGTGGCGGTCCCTGCTGGCCAGTCGCGACGCATAGAAAGTAGGCTGCCGATTCGGCGAAGGAATGCTTCCCATGTTTCTGCAAAAACGTGATGAGCTCCTGCCCAGCCTCTGGGAGCCGGTTGTCGAGCAGGAGCGTGAGTGCATGCATGAATGCCGCGTTGATGGCAACCTCCTGCGTGCCTGTTTTGGCCAGGGACTGAAACGTGGCGAGCGCCTCGCCAAACATGCCGGCTTTCTGCTCCGCACAGCCCTTGAGGTAAAGCATCAGGGGGGCGTGCGGTGATGCGGGATACGCTTTGGAAAACCGGTTGGCGGAATCGATGACACGCTGCCAGCGTTCCAGCTCAAACCAGGTTTTGGCTGCCTCGAGCGAGGCGACTTCAAGGGCGTCGGAGGAGGGAACCCGCGAGACTGCTTCCTCCAGAATTAACGCGGCCTCGTGGTTCCGGTTCAGTGCGCGGTAGGCGGATGCAATCAGAAGTCTCGTGGATGCGGAGAACGATGCGCCGCTGCCCAGCGTGTTGATTTCGCCTTCGAGCGGGACTGCGTCCTCGTTGTTGAGGACGGTGGAGCCGGCGGAGGAGTCTTGCGGGGTGCGTACGGCGGAGAGCGGCCTCTGGATTCTGGTGACGCGCTGCTTTTGCAATGCGATGAGCCTCTCGGGGGGATGAATGCGTGCGAGACAGTTCAGTGCGCTTTTGGCTTCACCATTTTCAAGGAACGCAGCCGCAGCGTCCAGCAGCAGCACCTGAATTCCTATTCGTGCAGTCGCATCAGGAAACCTTGCAAGCGCTGTTGAGAAAAGCGCGTAGGCCCGCTCTGGTTGTCTGGCTTTCAAAAAGGCATGCATGCCTAGAAGCACGGCTTTTTCCTTACATTGGTTCGGCAGGGTCGGGAGACATTCATCCACAAGTTTCCCGGCGGCTTCCGCGTTGTTGGATTCGAGCATGCAGGTCGCCAGCAGGAGGGTTGCGTCCGCCCTGCGCTGCCCGGTTGCAGACAGCATGGAGAGCGAGGCGGTGACGGATTCACGGGCCGAATCGTATTGTAGAAGTTGTCGCTCGCAGTAGGCCTTTTGGAGTAGCAACTCGCCCTGAAGCGGGCGGGGTGCGTTGCTGAGAGAATCCTGCGCGGACTCAAAGAGCGGGAGGGCTTCGGCCCATTCATTCAGGCGCAGGTGGCATTGGAGCAGGATAAGTTGGAAACGCTTTGCAAGCTGAGCGATCTCAGGCCGGTCGCCGTAGTCGCGGAGCAATGCGATGCAGTGTTCCGCAGCAGACCTCCAGTCGCCTGCTGCAAAAGCCCGCGTCGAGCGGTGCACGAGTTCCTCGACGGTGAGGGCGGGTACCGGAGCCACGGGCGCCTGCTTTGGCGCCGATTTCGCTGCGTCGACCGGGAACGAGAAGGCGCAAGGAAACGCACCGACCGCTAGCGGTAGAAAACCGCGCAGACGTCTCTTGCCGTCTACTTTCATGGGAGCGGTTTGGGTGCGACTCGCGCCGGTGCAGTCAGCAAACGGCGGAAATGTGTTACCTTCTCCGGGAGCTTGAGGACTTCCTGGACCAAAGGTTTGATCGAGTAGGTGCTTAGTGTGGTACCCTTCTGGAGCAGAATGGGATGCTTTGTTTCCGGATGGATGGCTGCAGCCACGATTCCGTTGCAAAGAGGGAGGCCGGCGAGGGGCCCTTTTTTCGCGTGCCGTAGTTTCTGTGTCCCTTCGGGTGAGCGGTCTTCAATTGGCCGCAAAAAGACGGCGGCTCGGATTCCGAGCACTGGAAATGTCCCGCGGAAATGCTCTTTCCTGATCCATTGAAACTCTCCGAACGAATGGTGTTCGGTGGCGTCAGCGGAACCGTGCGATTTTGCGGTTGGCGGTTTGAGCCATACGGTGTTGTCTCCCGCGATTGATTGGATTTGGACCTGTCCGAGGACCCATGTCTCCCAGCGTTTTCCGTCTTCCATGAGCACCTCCTGCAGCATGTCCCTCCCGTGTCGAGTGACCGTCACTTTGAGCGGCCTGTATTTGACATCGGACGCTGCGGCGGGATCGCTCGCGGGTGGTTCGTGTTGAAAGACGATTTCCCAGCGGCTGTGAGCCGGCGGTTTCCGCCAGTGGGGAGATGGCTCGACGGGTGAGGTTTCTGTCTCGACTGCGACCGGTTCTTCGCCCGGAGACGTTGCGAACGCCTGCCAGGGAAAGCAGGACAGCGCGGTGAAAATTTTCAGATTGTGCCAAGCCGTTGTACGAGCCCGGCGAAAAAAAATCCCTGTCATGGCTGCGCCCCCTCCAATCCATGGTCGCGTTGCAACTGCCTTTTGCAGCGCCTGACGATGCGACCGTCCTCAAGAAAAAAACGGAGCAGAACCCGGTCTCGGATGCTTTCAACCCGCTTCCGCGCTGCGGGCGCCACTTTCCACGGCGAATACGATGGGTCCCGCTAAGCGGGGGTCGCTCGGGAAGAAGCGGGCGGGATGGCGCCCGCGTGCGCGCAGGCTGCGGACGCTGTCTCACAAGCGCGGCGCACGATCGCGAGAGGCGTCATTTTCTGAAGAATGCCGGTGACCAGCGCTGCCGTGAAGGCGTCTCCTGCGCCGACGGTGTCGACAACCGTCACCGGGATCCCGGGCTGTTCGGTGATTTGAGCGTCTGCGAGCAGGAGTGCGCCATCCGCCCCGCGCGTCATGGCGACGCACATGAGGGAAAAACGCTGGCAAAGTTGCGCAAGGATTGCGTGTGTCCCCGCGGCCGATGGAATTGCGCAAGCGGCTGCAACGGAGGGGAGTTCTTCGTCGCTTATTTTGAGGACGCTTGCCAGTTCGAGAGACTCGCGCAGCAGGATTGCGTCGTAAAATGGCGCGCGGAGATTGATGTCGAGGACGCGCAAAATGCCTCGGTTTTTTGCCGCCTCAAGTGCGCGGCGGATTGTTGCGCGCGACAGGGTGCCCCGCTGGCCGAGGGTTCCAAAATACACTGCATCAAAATTACCGAGGGAGTGCTCGAGCGCCGGGGACCAGGTGAGCCGATCCCACGCTGCGTCGGGTTGGATGGTGAAGGCTGGTTTCCCCGCGGCGTCGACGGAGACGAGGACGGCTCCGGTGGGTGCATCGGGAAGCGACTGAATCAGCGAGGTGTCGATTCCAAAGGTGTCCAGAAGTCGGACGGCTTCGGACCCCCGTTCGTCACGCCCAACGGCGCCAAGAATGGAGACGCGTGCACCGAGCATGGCGGCCTGCACGGCGAAATTCGCAGGCGCGCCACCAAAGCGCGGACCGTCTGGAAAAAGGTCCCAAAGGATCTCGCCACAGGAGAGGATGCGTGGAGCGTTTGTGTTCATCGTGAGCTGCGGATTTTGTCGATGAGCACGGCGCCAAGGATGACCAGTCCAAGGACCACCTTTTGCGTGTAGCTTTCGACGTTGGTGAGATTCATGCCGTTCTGAATGACTGCGATCGTGAAGGCACCTACCAGTGTCCCGAAGATACGTCCTTCCCCACCGGCCAGACTGGTGCCGCCGACCACTACGGCGGCGATGACGTAGAGTTCGTACATGCCGCCGTAGGTGGGGGAACCGCTTTTGAGTTGGGAGGCCATCACAACGCCGCCAAGGCCCGCCAGAGCAGCGCTCGCGGTGTAGGCGAACATGAGCACTCGCTGGACCGGAACACCCGAAAGACGGGCAGCCTCGCTGTTGCCCCCCACGGCGTAGAGGTGCCGGCCGAGCTTCATCCGACTCATGAGCACGTGCGCCAGTCCGTAAATCAGCGCCATCAACAGGACGGCGTTCGGGATGGCAAAAAGATCAGCGCCGCGGCCCAGCCAGACAAACGACTCGGGGATCTGGTAAATGGACTGGCCTGCCGCGAGCAGGTAGGCAAGTCCGCTGCCTACCAGCATCATGGCGAGGGTCACGATAAACGGTGGGATCCCAAACATTGTGATCATGGCGCCCGAAAAAGAGCCGGCCGCCCCGGAGAGCAGTACCGCGGCGAGGCAGGCGCAGAACATTCCCGCAGGAGTCGCGTTGTTGCCGCCCGCGAAGTCTCGGATCATACGGGCGGTGAGGACCGCGGAAAGGGCCAGCAGGCTACCCACCGAGAGGTCGATGCCGCCCGTGATGATGACCATCGTCATTCCGACTGCGACAATCGCGATGACCGCAATCTGGTTGGTGATGTTGAGGAGGTTTTCGGATTTGAGAAAATTCGGCCAGCGGTAGCTGCGTGGCACGACAACGGGCGGCGTACCGAGGTTGGGAAAGTCGGTCTTGAGGTCTGCAAACACGAGCCACGCACCGGTGGCTCGCGTGCAGGCGATTGCGTCAATACGTTCGCCGGAGGTGTGCATCTGCTGCAGCGTCTCGCGTGCGTCTTTGGGCTCGCCGCGGACAATTGCGACGGAGCGGGTTCCGGTGGGGTTGAGCAGCTTTTGAAGGCTGGCTCCGTAAATCTCGTCCTCCGGATGATCGCGGATGGCGATCAGCACGCGAGCCTCGGGTCCGAACTGTGCTCGCACGGTAGCGGCCACCTGAGTCGCGGCTTTTGCCCCGGTGGGAGTCTGGTCGCTGATGGTGAGCAGGCTGAAGAGTGCGCACAGAAGGAGCAGGACCAGGAGCATCCCGTAATCGTTAAAAAGGCGGTTGGATTTCATGGGAAGTGCCACGGTCTTTTGGAAGATCAAGGCGGTATGGTCAGCCGATTGCGAGCCGCATGATCTGCTCCTGGGTGGCGGATGCAGGATCGGTGATTTCCCCCGTGATGCGGCCCTGGTGCAGGACAAGAATCCGGTCGGCCATGCCGAGGACCTCGGGAAGCTCGGAGCCCACCATCAGGATGGATTTTCCCTCGGCAACGAGTGCGTTCATTAGCACATAAATCTCATGCTTAGCCCCGACATCGACGCCGCGGGTGGGTTCGTCGAACAGGAGAATTTCGCAGTTTCGGGCGAGCCATTTGGCGAGCACGATTTTCTGCTGGTTGCCGCCGGAAAGGTTGCCTGCGGACTGTTCAGGGGAGGCGGTTTTGATCTGCAGTTTCGAGGTGTAGCTCGCGAATGCTTCGCTTTCCTCGCGCCGGTTTACAAAGCCGGCATGCGAGAGGCGGTCGAGGTTGGGCAGGCCAAAATTGCTTTGTAAAGAATGAGCGAGGATGAGGCCCTGCGTCTTGCGGTCCTCGGTGAGCAGGCCGATGCCGGCCGCGATGGCATCCGCGGGAGCGCGGATTTCCAGCAGTTTCCCGTCCAACCGGATCTCGCCGGCATCCCGTCGGTCTGCACCAAACAGCAGGCGCAACGTCTCGGTACGGCCCGCGCCGACCAGACCGGTGAGCGCGAGAATCTCCCCGCGACGCACCGCGAAAGAGACATCGCGGACAGCGCTGCCGCGGCAGAGGCCGCGCACCGTGAGGCGCTCCGGTCCGGGAACGGTGCTGCGTTTTGGAAATTCCACGGTGAGTGTGCGGCCCACCATGAGGGCAATCATCTCGGCACGCGTCATTGCGGCGGTTGCAGCTCCGCCGGCGTTGTGGCCGTCGCGCAGCACGATGACTCGGCGGGTGATTTCAAACACTTCGTCGAGGCGGTGGCTGATGTAAATGATCCCGATGCCCTGAGCGCTGAGGTCGCGGATGATTTCAAAGAGCCGCCCGACCTCGTGCGCGGTCAGCGCGGCGCTTGGTTCGTCCATCACGAGAATGCGCGCGTCGAGGGTGAGCGCCTTGGCGATCTCGACCAGTTGCTGCTGCGCGGTGGTGAGGTCTCTGCACGGCAAGGAGAGGTCCAACTCCACGCCGAGCCGCTTGAATACCTCCTCGGCGCGCTTTTTTTCGGCCCGGCGATCGATGAATCCAGCGCGAGTGGTTTCGCGACCGAGAAACAGGTTCTCGATAGCGTTGAGTCCGGGAACGAGGTTGAACTCCTGATAGATGACCGCCACGCCGGCGACCTGCGCGGCCATGGGCGAGCTGAGTGCGACCTCGGCTCCGTCGATCAAGATGTGGCCTTCGTCCGGTCGTTGAGCGCCACCGAGGATCCGCATGAGCGTGCTCTTGCCTGCGCCGTTCTCACCGAGAAGCGCGAGCACTTCGCCGGCCTTCAGGTCGAGGTCAACCCCTTGCAGCGCACGGACACCGGGGAAGGATTTTACGATCCCCCGCATCTGCAGAAGGGGCGCCGCCGGCGTCATACGCCCATCGCCTTCATGAGCGCGGCGCGCATGACTTCTGCATCCGGCGTGACACCGGTCCAGTACTGGACGCCCAGAATGCCCTGATTGACGAGCATGCCAAGCCCGTCCAGCGTCCGGCAACCGCGGGCGGCCGCCTCGGAAAGAAAGCGGGTGTGCACCGGATTAAAGACGACATCGGCCGCGACCGTGCCCGGACGAAGCGAAGCCAGGTCAATGGGAAGGCGGATGTCCGGTTCGTAGAGGCCGATGGAGGTGGCGTTGATGACGATGTCCGCGCCGGATGGAACGACATGATTGCCCCGCCACAATTCAAGCGAGGCCCCCGTTTTTAGCCGGGACCGCAGAAGGTTCACCAGTTCCGCCCCGCGCGCCTCGGAGCGGTTCACCACCGTGATGTGGGTGGTGCCCGCAAGCGCCAGTTCCACGGCAACGGCCCGAGCGGCACCGCCTGCCCCGAAGAGGACGACCGATTTGCCGCGGGGCTCCTCCAGCGTCTGCAGAGAACGCAGAAATCCCTTCCCGTCGGTGTTCTCGCCGATGAACCGGCCGTCGCGCTGGACGACACAGTTTACGGCTCCCATTGCCTCGGCGGACTCGCCCAGACCGTCCAGGTGGGCAATCACGGAGACTTTGTGCGGGAGGCTGCAGTTGAAGCCACGGAAGCCCATGGCCTTCGCGCCTTGAACCGCGGCGGCCAGTTTCGCGGGTGCGACCTCCATGTTGACGTAGCGCCAGTGCAGGTTGTGGTGGGCGAAGGCCGCCTCGATCATCGCCACGGTGGGGTTGCCCGCGGCTCCTTCCGACATGGATCCGACCAGAGAGTGGAGAAATTCGGATGCGCTCATGCGAAGGCTATTTCAGAGCTGGATCCTTGTCGGCGTCCGCTTTGCGGTAGAGCGAGGTCGGAATCAGGGTCTGCGCAGGGAGGCTCTCGCCTTTGGAATGTTTGAGGATGGATTCGACGATGCGGACGCCCATCTGGTCGGGAAACTGGACAGGATCCGCGTAGATTTTTCCGTCCTTGATGGCCTGCCGGCCCTCGGGTTGTCCGTCGAAACCGATGATGACGACCTGCTGTGTCTTGCCCGCTTTTTCAAGCGCGGCGCGCGCCCCGAGGGCCGCGGGATCGTTGATGGCAAAAATGCCGCGGAGTTCCGGGTGGGTTTGGAGAACATCCTCGGCGGCCTTGAACCCGGCGTCTTTTGCGCCGCCGCTTTCGAGTTCTGCAACGACCTCGATGCCCGGTTTTCCGGAGGCGTTGTGGGCGTTGATGACCTCGGTGAAGCCGCGGACACGGAGTTGGCAGGATTCGACCTGCTTGAGATGGAGCACGGCGATTTTCCCGCCGGTGGGTCCCAGCGCCTCGATCATCGCGGTTGCCGCTTCCCTGCCGCCGCCGAGGTTGTCGGTGGCGACCTGTGTCGCGATTTTGACACCGGGCTCGTTGCAGGGGATGTCGACCGTGAAGACGGGGATGCCGGCGGAGTTTGCCTCCTGAATCACGGGCACGATCGATTTGGAGTCGCACGGACTCAGCACGATGGCGCTGACCTTTTTGACGATGAAGTCCTTGATCTGGTTGCCCTGTTTGGCGACGTCCTTGTCACCGCTCACCACTACAGTGTCGTAGTCATGTTTCTGGCCCTCTGCGGCGATGGAGTCGCCGATCGTTTTAAAAAACGGGTTGTCGAGGGTGAGCAGTGAAACGCCGATGATCTTTTTTGCAGGAGCCGCGTCGGCTTGGGGAGCGCCGGTTTTTGGGGCGCTGTCGCAACCGGCAAGTAGCGCGGCGCCGATGCAGGCAAGCTTGGCGATTTTCCGAAGGGTGGATGTTTTCACAATGTGAGGGAGGGAGGGTGGGGGAACCGACGTGCTAGAGCTTGCCAGACTTGAGAAATTCATGGTGCACAGCTGCCGTGACCTGCTTGCCGGCGGTGGAGAGAAATACAACGGTGCGGGGAGTAAACCGGAGGGCCTGAACTTGTCCGAAATCTTTGGGGATGCGGACGACCCCCTGAATGTAGCGCACCACGGTGGGCGTTTTTTCGTTCAGGTCCAAAGCCGTGGGGATGCCGGCGCGCGAGAGAACGTTCTCAGAAACCGATTGGGCCAGGCCGTCTGCAAAGTGCGCAGTGACGTCCTCGAGACCGAGGCAATTGTTCCGGCCGTTCCAAGGGTGGCCGTGGCGCCCGCGGTTTTCCATCCAGAAGACCGTGCTGCGCAGCACTGCCTGATCCTTTAAAGCAAACCAGACGTACCCGGCATCTGCGTAGGTCGCTGTGATCCACGCGGGGCCGCCGGTCTGTTCCCATGACAGGCTGTTGATCTGGACCAGGTCAGCGAATCCCTGAGCACCGGGCATGCGGGTTAGGTCGGCGTCGGGCGCGTCTTTCCAAGCGGCGGGAACTTTGGACAGATCGGTCCATTTGGCGCCCGGCAGCAGGGCTTGATATTCCCGCTGGCGCGGCTCACTGAAGATGCCGGGGTACGTCATGCCGAAGCTGAAGGGACTTGTAGCGATCCGGACGGAACCCTCCCTTTCCGGCATCGCGAGGGTGGCATGGTGGCCGAGGGGCACCCGGCCCGCGAACCCCTCCAGAGTGTGGCTTGAATAGAGCACGTTTTGGCCGGCGACGAGGGACAGCTCTTTGACGACGCGTCCCTTTCTTGCGGAGGGGGTGAAAGAGAGCGAGAGAGAGGAGACGTCTCCTTCGGATTTTTTGCCAACGAGGCTCCACGCGCCGCCTGCAACTTCCCCGTGCGGGGGGTGTTTCTCGCCGGCGAGAGCGTCAGCGTTGCCGCCGAATGGTAGACAGAAAAAGTCGCCTCGGAGCGGGACAAGCACCGGGACAGGCATCTGGGTGGCGGGCTCAGTCTGCCACGGGCTGATGTGGTAGGGCTGAATCGGTTGGGCGGTGTCGCGCAGGAAGGTGACCGGTGCTGTGTGGCCGCCGGTTTGTGTGACCGCGACTTCGACTTCCCTGGTCGACAGGACGAAGCTGGGTTGCGCGTGAAAGGTACGGAGTGATGGCTCTGCTTTGGAGGCGGCGTCCGCACCGGCAGCACCGGAGGGAAGGAGGTGGGCGTACATGAGGGCGATCGGCAGGGTCGCCAGAGAAATTCTGGTGGGCTTGTTCATGGGGTGGGAGTTTGGCGGACGGAGCCGCCGGGGAGGTGGGGCAGGGCACTGACCCTTCGAAGCTGGCTGGTTTGCCGTTTGTCCTTCAAGTACAGCTTGGTTTTGTCTGTAAAAAAGGGTGCGCCGGCGTGGTGTGGTGCCGGCTTGAGATTTCGAAGCCTCGACTGCGGGTGAGCCGGGCAACTCGGAGTTTGGCTCAAACAGTGGGAACCGCCACCGGCAGATTGCCGCAGTGCAAATCGGTCACCGGTTTGCGGGTTGACATCTCTCGACTTTGTGGGAGACATGCCCGCATGTATTTCCGCAATAAAGCGCTCTGGTTGAACAATTTTCTGTGGGCTCTGGTCGTTTGCGCCGCGACCCATCCCTGTCCGTGTTCTGCGGCAAAGAATCCGCCGGCAACACCGGCGGCGCGTGCTGGCAAGTCGAACGTTGCGCGGTTCTTGTTTGAGGGGGACGTGCGTTTCAACATTGGCTTGAGACAACCCGCGTTAGAGCTCTACCGGAAGGCTCACCAATCCGAAACCTGTCCCCCCGGACTGCTCGCGGCATACGCGGCCAATGGGGGCTTTGCCGAGCGTCTCTATCTGGACATGGAGGCAGCGAAGACCGGTGATATGAGGGCATTGCGCGCGGCGTTGGATCGTCTGTACCTCGGGAGAACCGACCCGGAGGTCGATCCGCAAGTGGCGCTCGCCCTTTACGAGACCTCCAAACGCGCAAACCCCAAAGCGTCCTTTGAGGGCGAGCGGGAAATTGCGGAGCTTTTGCGCATGGCAGGCGCTCCGCCGGCTTTTGACATCGTTGGTTTCTTAAAGACCCATCTGCCGGCGAAAAAGGAGTCCGCTGAGGAACCTCCCGCCGAACCGAATCCGTATTTTCTCTGGGACCTCGCAGAGGAGTTGTCCGTCGCCAACTCGGTCGAAAAAGCCGACGCTGAGCTCGTTTTGCAATTGGTCGCGCGGGGGGGAGGGACGCTTTCCGAGCGGTTGTCCGCGGTACGAGCGGCGTTTAAGAATTGGCAGGACAAAGGCCCCGCAGCGTTTTCCTGCCTCGAACATCTGTCGGGGCCGGTGAGTGTCCGCCATGCGTTTCGACTTGGTCTGGCAAAATGGGAGAGGGAGCATTCGCAACGAACCGTGGCGCTGCTTGGCCGGGCCCGCGAAAAGGGCGTCGGGCCGCTCATGGAGCGGGCCCTCGGGGGCGCGAACGCCTTGGCAGCTGAGAAAGCAGGCCATCTGCATTTTTCAGACCGCTATTCCCGCGACTGGCAGAAGGCACTGTTTCTGCGATGGGAGATTGAGAGGACCCTCCGGCGAGTGGAATCCGCTTTTTCTGGCTCAAAACCGGACCTGTCTCTGCCTCCCGGCCAGGTGCTCGAGTCCTACAAGGTTTGGAGGACTGCCGCGACGACGAGTCTTCCAGAGCACCTGCAGGACGAGGACCTCGGGGACAGCATCGGACCTTGTCTCGCCTTTCCCTATCCGTCCGATCTGGCAAACGTCCTGGGCAAGTCCGAGTCCGTCGCCGTCGAGTGCGCTGCGTTGTTTGCCCGGGTGAACCCTTCGCTTTCGCAGGAGGACTGGAAGGGATGGCTGACAGCGGCGGTCATGCGGGAATTCGACGGCTCTGCGCCCTCGCTGGAGCGCCGGAGCCAAGCCCCGACAAACGGACTGGTGGCAGAAGACCCGGCCCGGCGTTCCCCGAAGCTCTCTCAACCAGCGGTTGACAGCATGGAGAAGGAAGGACCCGCGCTTGAGGAAGCGCTTTCTGCGGTTCGCGCCGGATGGAAGGGTGAACAGGCTGCTCTGTTTGATTCCATGCGTGAGGCAGCCTCTTTGTGGCTCGAGCGGCGGGCCTCCTCCACCAGCGGCGAGGGCGGGCCGGGCGGAGGGCCGACTGGGGTTCTGCGGAGCTCACTGCAATATCGTTGGTTGCGGGAGATTCAACCGCTGCTTGCTGGATGTATACCCTCCCACGCCGTTCCGTTTGGTTTTGCGGAAACGGTTTTGAAAGCCCAGCAGAATGCATCGCTCGGGGTTTCCGCTGCTGGCAATCATGCGGTGCAGGATGGCGGTTGGCTGGAGTACAGGAATCGCGCTGCGCGATTTTTGCACTCAGTTTCTCCTTCCTTGCGCGAGGAGGATTGGAAGGCATGGCTGTCGCTCAATCGGGCGTTCGAAATTCCAGAGTGCGCTCTTCTTTTTACCAAAGAGGAAAGGGAGCGGAAGGAGGACGAAGGATATTCAGAAAACGGCGCGGAGTCTGAGGCGAAGTTCAGAGGGTTCGAGGCGGTTTTGAAGGATCCGCGGTCCATGGAAATTGATTTGAAGGGGATGGATGGGTTGGTCACCTCGGAGGATGGCAGGCTCAGGATCGTGAGCTGGGACACGCACACCGGGGGGACAATGCGCGATTACTGCGCGCTCGCCCAATTCAAGGCTCCGGATGGGGGAGTGGGCTACGCTGTTCTGGAGAATTCGGACAATGAGGGCGTGGGCTCCGTGGGGGTGTTCGGAGAGGTTCTCAAAATCGAAACCGTCGTGTCTGATTCAAAGGAGGCCGTTTACATGATTTGGAGCCACGGCAAGAGTTCCGCCCATCGCTGGGGAGACGCGGTAACCGCCGTGAGCCTGAGAAGCGGGAGGATTGAGCAAAAACCCTTTTTCCAAACGAAGAAGAATCTGCTGAGCCGCGTGGAGATCGAGTACGGCGGCGAGGCGGAGGAGGCTGGCGCCGAATTCCGTTTCTCCAAAAAGGGCAAGCCGACGTTTCTGGTGCCGGTTATCTCCGATCAGTTCCAGTTCTCGGGCAAGTTCTTCAAGTACGAGTTTGACGGGAAAGTATTTGTTTTCAGCGGGTTTCAATAGCCGGGGGCGACTGTTTCGCTCAGGTAGGGGTGCGTTGCCATTTCCCTTTTTCGGTCTGGCGGGCCGATTTAGATTCGCTGCATGGCAGAGGGCTATCCCAAAACATTTCGAGTCCGGCAGAGGTTTGAGCGTCCCGTGGTGGAGGACGTTGCGGGGGCGGTCCGTGCAGAGTTGGCGCGGCTTTCGCTCGGAGAAAAGGTGCGGCCGGGCCAGACGGTCGCCATCACCGGAGGAAGCCGTGGCATCACCCACATTGCGACGATCCTTCAGGCCGTAGCCGGCTACCTGCGGGGGCTTGGCGCGCGTCCGTTCATCATCGCGGCGATGGGCAGCCATGGCGGAGGGACCTCCGTGGGGCAGCGTTCGATTCTTGCCGACTACGGGATCACCGAGGAGTTCTGCGGTTGTCCGATCCGCGTGGACATGGGGACGGTCGTGATCGATCAAACGCCGGAGGGCGTGCCGGTCCACTTTGCGAGCGATGCGCTGGCCGCGGACCACGTGCTTGTCGTCGCGCGGGTCAAGCCGCACACGGAACTGTTTGGAGAACACCAGAGCGGCCTGATGAAGATGTTATTGATCGGGTTGGGCAAACACGAGGGCGCTAAGATCTACCACCGCGCCTTCGTCGATTACTCTCTGGACCAGATCGTGCGCAGTGTGGGCCGGCGAGTCATCGAAAAGGGCCGAATCCTGGGAGGATTGGGCATCGTTGAAAACGCGTGCGACGAGACCGGGCTGATCCGGGCGGTGCACCCGCATGAAATGGAGGCGCAGGACCGCGAGCTGTTGGTGCTTTCTCGCAAATGGCTGCCGCGCCTGCCCTTTGAGCGCGCAGACCTTTTGCTCATCGACGAGATTGGCAAGGAGATCTCCGGCTGCGGCATGGATACCAACGTGATCGGGCGGAAACATTACGAACACGGCTCCGCACCGGATGAGTTTCCGAAAATCAAACGCATCGCCGTCCGGAGCCTGACGGAGCAGACGCACGGCAACGCGACCGGTCTCGGCAAATCCGAGTTTTGTCTGACCCGCGTGGTGGAGGCAATGGACCCGCGGATCACCTACATCAACGTAACAACCGCCTGTTTCCCGCAGGTCGGGATGATCCCGCCGCACTACGCCACGGATCGGGAGTTGTTGTCGGTGGCGCTTTCCACAATCGGGCTCACCGAGCCGGCCGACGCCCGGATGTTATGGATCCGCAACACCCTGCAGCTTTGGGAACTCGAGTGTAGCGAAGCCTTCTTTCCGGAAGCATCGCAGCGGGAGGATCTGGAGATTCTGACGGAGCCGCGTGCGCTGCCCTTTGACGCAAACGGGATGTTGCCGCCGCGCATGGAGGAGGGTTCGCGTTCGTAGCGTGCGAAGGGGCGGGGCGTTTTCGCCGGTGGCAATGCCAAGGGCGGTTTTGTGGGCCCGCGCGGTCAGGAGGTCTGCCGGGGGGGGGTGAACGCCACCCTGCCCGGGGGCTGGGACGGCAGGAAAACGGGGGGTGTTTTTTTGATGAACTGCATCCAAAAGGGCATTTGCCTCCACCACGCGTGGCCCCCCATGGGAGGCTGGTTTCCGTTGAGCGCAAAATAAAATTCAGGGCGCACTTCGAGTGCAAACAGTCCCGCCACCCTGTCATTCGGAAGCACGAAGTCGAGAGATTGGCTGCCGAGGATGGAGAAGAAAATGTCCTCGCTGGAGCCTGATTGCAAAAACATCTGGATCGCCTCGGGAAACTCTTGGAGCAGTTGGATGCATTTGCGGTTTCTGCGCAGGCTCAATCCCCCGTTGCCTACCTGGGTTTTGACCGTCTTGGAGAGATCGCCCTTGAAGGCGTCGAGGTTGACGGAGATCTCAAGCGGGTCGGGCCAGGGAGCGCCGACGTAGTCGTAAGGAGTTGCGCACCAGTGGTCCAGCGCGTCCCGCAGAACAATGGCGTCGGTCTGGAGGAGCAGCATGTGTTCGTACGCCGCGAAGGACTGGTAAAAACCCGGGTTGAGCAGGAGGCGGTTGTAACCCTGAACCGACGCGAAGAATGCGTCGTCGAAAGGGAGGACCTGCCGCGCTGGATACCGCTCCGCGTAGTAGCTCAGGTCCAAACTTTTGGGGGCGACGAAAACCACGTCGCGCCCCGGTAGGCATTCCAGAGAGTAATCGAGGGAGAACTCCTCCAGAGGCTCCAGAACCTTCCGGTACAGGGGGACGACGACTGCGCACGAACTGCTCATAGATTGCTCTTCTCTGGCGGCTTGGAATGGATTTGAGGGGAGGCCGTCCTTCAGGGGAGCGCGGCCGCGCTGGAATCCAACGCCTCGATGGCAGTCACAAAATCCACGGCCAGCCGGAGCGCCTCGTCTTTTACTGTCGGGGGTTGGGGCGCGACGCCTTGTTTTTTGCGGATCTGGTTTTGGATCCAGACTTCCAATTCTGGATTTCGGCCCGCAACCAGAGCCGCTTCGTTCATGCGCGGGCGCTCCGTTTCGTGGAGGAGCGGTGCGATTCGCCCGGCGGTGGCAGCCTGGAGGAGGGCTGCATCGCTCGCCTCTTGCTGGACGGCGCAGGGCACGTCCGGTTGCAGGCCTTTTGCAAAGAGACCGGGGCGTTCGGGCAGCACTGCCAATCGGGCGGGGAGCCGCAAAAAACGGCTGTTCTGCAGGGGGACCTGTTCGAAATCGGCGGCCTGCCCCGGGGTGCGGGAGCCCAACAGGGTTGCACCCGCCCGGACGTGCAGAACCGCAGCGAAAGCCTCCACCGGACCTGCCGTGCGCGGGCCTGTCAGGAGCAGCATGCGAAGGCGCGCCACTGGCGAGCGTTTGCCCAAAAGCGGTGCACTCGTTTCCCCGCTTGTGCGTTGAGAGAACAGGGGGGTTCCCTCGGGCACGAAACATCCGGCGAGATCCGCCGCATCGGCGAGGGTGCCGTGCGCCGGAGTGGCGCGAAGATCCAAAATCAAGTGGCGCGCTCCCAGTTGCGCGAAATCGCGCAGCGTCGATTCCAGCCGAGGTGCCAGATCCGCGTGCAGGCGTCCCAAGCGGACGTACCCTATTTTTCCGGGCAACAATTCGGAGTGGAACTTGAGTGGTGGAAAATCGGCTTCGTTCAGCTCCAAGGACGGCTCGGTGAAAAGGCCGGTTCCAGGCCCCAACCGGTCGAGGTAGGCCTGCAGCGCGGCGCGTTTTGCAGACTCGGGCGAACGCTGTCCGGGTTCGGGGGTTTTCCGCCAGATCGCTTCGAGCGCGGCATCGGTTTCCTCGACCGAAAGCAAATCCACCGCGGGCGCGGGTGGAGCGGCTCGCGAGTCAGTCGGAAACCCAGGCGCGAGGGAAAGAACGCACGCGATTGCAGCGGAACTGCGGAGGCAAAAACGGGTGGGGAGGGAAAGGGGCATACAGATCAGGCTTGGAGGCCTTTGGCTCCGATGTCCGTTCGAAAATGCATCCCCTCAAAGCCGATTAGACCGGTGGCTCCGTATGCTTTGTCGCGCGCTTCACGCAGGTCCGCGCCGGTCGAGGTCACTCCCAGAACGCGGCCCCCAGACGTCACGAGGCGTTCGTCCTCGCGACGAGTTCCCGCATGGAATACCACAGCCTGCTGTCCGGCGGCGGCCAGCCCGGAAATTGGTTTGCCGGTTTCGTAGGCGCCGGGGTATCCGCCGGAAGCCGCAATGACGCAAACCGCGGCACCCGGGCGCCACTTCGGCGCCTGTTGCTGGAGGGTTCCATCCACGCAGGCCTCCAACAAGTCCAGCAGGTCGGTCTCCAAGCGGGAGAGCAGCACCTGGGTTTCGGGATCTCCAAAGCGGGCGTTAAACTCCAGCACACGCGGCCCGGCCTCGGTGAGAATCAAGCCCGGAAAGAGCATTCCTTTGTAGCGGATCCCGTCGGCTTTGATGCCCGCGATGAAGCGGTCCAGCACCTCGCTGCGCACCGCCGATTCAAGCTCGGGGGTAAGCTGGGGGACGGGGCTGTAGGTCCCCATGCCACCCGTGTTGAGTCCCCGGTCGCCGTCGAGGGCCCGCTTGTGGTCCTGCGCACTCGGAAACATCAGGTAGCCGTATCCGTCCACGAGTGCGTGAATCGAAACCTCCGGGCCCTGCAGGAATTCCTCGATGACCACCGCGTTGCCCGCGTTCCCGAACTTTCTTTCGTCCATGATTTCGCGGATCGCCTTCGCGGCTTCCTCGCGGGTCTGGGCGATGATGACCCCCTTGCCGAGGGCGAGACCGTCCGCCTTTACCACCAACGGCAGGGACATTCCTGCGGCAAATTCCTGCGCTTGAGCGCTGTCTGCAAAATGGCCGGATGCGGCAGTGGGAATGCCGTGGCGCTGCATGAACTCCTTGGCGAACACCTTGGAGGATTCAAGCCGTGCTGCGGCCTGCTCCGGGCCGAAAATCCGCAAACCAGCTTCCTCAAACCGATCCACGATTCCCGCTGCAAGCGCGTCATCGGGGCCCACCACGGTCAGGCCGATCCCGTTTTCCTTTGCGAAGGCCACCAGGGCGGTCTGGTCGGTGAGTTTCAGGGGGACGCAGGTGGCGGTCTCCGAGATGCCTCCGTTGCCGGGCGCGCAAAAAACTTTGGTGACCCTGGGGGACTGGCGCAGTTTCCAGGCGAGGGCGTGTTCCCTGCCGCCTGCGCCTAATATCAGGATTTTCATGTGTCCGTTGGTGGTGGGTCAGCGCGCGGTTGCGGAGCGAGGGAGCCTCTCCTGCAGGGGAGTCAGTGCCTCCTTTTCCCGTTGGGCGATCAGGGGTTCAAGCGTCCTGTCCAGGGCCCGCATTGCGGCGAAAAATGACGTGTAATGCTGGCGCCACGCGTCGCGAAGCTCACGGTCGGAGCGTGTTTTTGCAACCGTTTCCAGCGAGGAGCGAACCTCCGGTTGGGCCATCGCCCGAGCCTTCACTTCGCGGTAACGCACCCTGTCGCGCAATTGGAGGGCTGCGTCTTCGGTGGGATTGGGGCCGTCCGGAACGAGGGAAGCTTTGGCGCGCTTGCGCAGGTCGACCTCAACCGGGCTGGGGTCGATGTTTCTCGTAGGAAAACTCGGGAAGGGCGAGGGCTCGGGGGGGAGGGGGAGGGGCGCCGGATCCGAAAAGGGGTCGGCGCGCAGGTTCGGCGGGGCGGCACGCTGGAGTCTGAGCTGACCAGCTTGTTGCGGGGGCCGATTGGCCGGCAGGGGCAGGTCCCCCTGCGCAAAGGCCGCCTCAGGCGAGGGGAGGATGGATGCCGCGCACAAAAAGGCCGACAAAGCGACGGAGTAGTGCAGCTTCATGAGACAGGGGCTGGGGAACAGGCTATAGTGCTGGGCACCGTTGCAAAGAAACCGTCCCGCGCCTCTTTTTGCAACAGCCGCTTTTCCATGCACACACGATTCCAGCTCATTCCCGCTCTCGGGGATATTTCACCCGTCGAACTGGCGGCGCGTGCGAGTGGACTTCCGGGCATGGTTTTTTTCGATTCGGCGGGAGAGGGCGACGGCGCTTCGTCGCTCTCGCTGCTGGCCGTATCTCCGGAAAGACGCCTGATCGGGAACATCTTCCGGTTGCAGGACTGTCTGGCCCTGCAGGGAGCGGTTTCGGAACTTTCCTCGGATTACGGCTCGCAGGATGACGGTCTGCCGGGCCCGGTGGTGGCTGGGACCGTGGCGTACGAGGGGGACTTCGAATTTTGTGTATACCGCCGCGTGCTGGCCTATCGCCACTCGGAGGAGGCTTGGTACGCCGCGGGTGACTGGTGGAAATGTTTGCTGGAGCCGGGCTCGGAACTCGAGCCTGTCGCGGGCCCCCTGCGGTTTCAACCCAGGGTGGAGGAAAGGGATTTCTGTCGGTGGGTGGAAAGAGCCCAGGACTACATTCGCGCCGGGGACATTTATCAGGTGAACCTGAGCCATTGCTTGGAGGCTGGGTGGCCCGGGGGCGATCCCTGGTTGTTTTACGAGGCGCTCAGGCACTACTCTCCAGCGCCATATTGCGCGTATCTCAAACAGGCGAGGCGCACGGTGCTGAGCAGTTCGCCGGAGCTGTTTCTGAGGTTCGCGGACCGCAGTGTCCGCACCCGCCCGATCAAGGGCACCCGTCCGCGCCGTGCCGATCCCGACGCGGATGCGCACAGCGCGTT
>JBILKV010000075.1:0-19098 GCA_044376515.1 Chthoniobacteraceae bacterium
GGTCCACTGCCGCTCGCCAAGGTCCGGATTTCGGGCGGTGGCCGCTGCAATGTCACCCATGCTTGTTTCGACCCCCGCGCGCTGTCGGCGCGTTACCCACGGGGCGCGCGCCCTCTATTGGCAGCGTTCGCGCGCTTTCAGCCCACCGACACCGTGCGTTGGTTCGAAGGCCGAGGGGTGGCGCTCAAAACCGAGGCGGATGGACGGATGTTTCCCACCACCGACCAGTCCGAAACCATCATCGGGTGCCTCCAAACCGCGGCCCAAATCGCGGGTGTGGAGGTGCGCGTCCGCTCCGGCGTGACCGCACTCGGTCCGGCGGAAAGCGGACTGTGGGAGGCGCGGCTTTCGACCGGGGCTGCGGTCCGAGCCCGCAGCGTGCTGGTGGCAACCGGTGGTTGCAAGCCCGGCGGCCCGATGGACTGGCTAGCGGCTTTGGGCCACGAAATCGTCGCGCCCGTCCCCTCGCTGTTTACCTTTCACCTCGAGGCCGAGTGGGTCCGCGCATTGGCGGGGCTCTCGGTGCCGAGCGCGGAGGTATCCATTCCGGGCACCACGCTGAAAGAGACCGGCCCGGTGCTGTTCACGCACTGGGGGCTGAGCGGCCCCGGCATTCTACGGCTTTCGGCATGGGGGGCGCGGGAACTGGCGGCTTTGAGCTACTGCTTCCCGTTGAGGATGTGCTGGTGTCCCCGGCTCAACGCAGAGCAACTGCAGGCCCAACTGCAGTCCGCGCGCGCCGCGCAACAGGCGAAGTCCGTGGCAAACACGCCGCTCTTCGGACTGCCCGCGCGGCTGTGGGAGGCGCTTGTCGGGCGGAGCGGGATCGGGCCCGAGACGCGTTGGAACCAACTGCCCAAACCGCTCGCGCAGGCCCTCGGTGAAAAGCTCCTGCGGACCGAGCTCGCGGTTACAGGGAAGAGCATGAACAAGGATGAATTTGTCACCTGCGGGGGAGTAAGTTTGAGGGAGGTTGATTTCCGGACCTTGCAGAGCCGCCTCCATCGGGGCCTGTATTTCGCCGGGGAAGTGCTGGATCTGGACGGCATCACCGGCGGGTTCAATTTTCAGGCGGCGTGGACCACCGGTTGGCTCGCCGGACGAGCGATGGCGAGAGCCTCCCAGAGCGAGCCGCGGCCCGATTGCGAAGGGGGCGCTTAGCACGAGCGCGCGGCTTTTTTTGAGGGCCGCAAGTTGCTCCCGACTGCCCTTTTTTCGAGGCCATCACGTGCTCCCAGCGGGGGTTCAAGAAATGTGCGGCAACGAGATGCGCCCGTTTTTGACTTGTCGACAGTCTTGAAGGAGGAAAACTCCCGCCTGCGGCAATTGGTCGGCACCCCTTTTTTGACCAACAACGCGTTCCGACGGCGGTTCCTTCTTTAAGGAACCAACAGTCTGCCAACCATGGCTTTCCCCCCCCACCCCGCAGTTCCCGCCCGACCCGCCCGCCTCCGGCCCACCTCATTAAACGAGCTTCTGGCCCGGACTGCAGGACTTTCTCTTCTGTCGAGTTTCGTTCTCGGCTTGGCTTCTCCGGTTCACGCCGCAAGCCAGTCTCCGCCCGAAGGGCAACCGCTCACCTTTGAGCGCCACATCCGTCCCCTCTTCAAACACCACTGCGTTCACTGCCACGGAGAGGGTGAGAAACTCAAGGGCGGCCTCGATGTCCGCCTGCGCCGCTTCCTGGTAGAACCGCGCGGAGACGCCGCCGACCGGGCTATTCTCCCAGGCGCGCCGGAGCAGAGCGAACTCCTCCGCCTGGTCAAGGAGGGAGAGATGCCCCCGAAGGGCAAAAAACTGAGCGAGTCAGAGGTCCGGTTGCTGGAGGATTGGATTGCTCAGGGAGCGCCCACCGCACGGCCAGAGCCGGAGCAGGTGCCCCTCGTCTACATCACGGAGGAGGACCGGGAGTTCTGGGCGTTTCAGCCCATCCGCCGCCCCAACCCACCAAATCCAAAGGGTGCGACTGCAGAAACGGGCGTGATCGACCGGTTTGTGCTGGCAAAACTCCAGGAGAAAAACCTGCGATTCAGTCCCGAGGCACCCAAGACCGTACTGCTGCGGCGCGCGTCGCTGGATCTCACCGGACTGCCTCCCACCCCTGCCGAGATCGCGGCGTTTGAAGCCGACACCGCGCCGGACGCCTTCGCACGACTCGTCGACCGCCTCCTCGCCTCGCCCCATTACGGCGAGCGCTGGGGCCGCCATTGGCTGGACATCGCGGGCTACGCCGACAGCGACGGCTACACCGACGCGGATCCCCCGCGTCCCTGGGCCTACCATTACAGGGACTACGTTATTCGCTCCATCAACGCGGACAAGCCGCTCGACCGTTTCATCCGCGAGCAACTCGCGGGCGACGAGCAGGTCAACGGGCCGCTGAAGAACATAGCGCCCCATTCAATAGAACTGCTCGCGGCGACAGGTTTCCTCCGCATGGTTCCCGATGGCACCGCCGCGGCGCCATTGGCCGACCAACTCACCGCGAGGAACGCGGTCGTGGCGGAGTCGATCAAGGTGGTGTCGACCGCGCTCCTCGGAATGACCGTCGGCTGCGCGCAATGCCACGACCACAAGCATGATCCGATTCCGCAGCGCGACTACTACCAGTTGCGGGCGATTTTTGAACCCGGCTGGGACCCTGCCAACTGGAGGTTGCCCGCCGCGAGACTCGTTTCCCTCATGACGGATCCGGAACGGACGAAAAACGCTGCCATCGAGGCCGAAGCAAAGGTCATCGACGACAAGCGGAAGAAGCGTGAAGACGAACTGATCGAGTTGGTTCTCGGTTGGGAACTCGAAAAGCGTCCGGAGGAACTGCGCGTCGCCCTGCGCACCGCCTACCGCAAGGATCCTAAAAGCCGGACGCCCGGGGATCTCAAGCTGCTCAAGGAACACCCCACCATCAACCAGTTGAGCCCAGGGTCCCTTTACCTTTACGACAGGACGTACAACACCAAGCACGAGGCCGAATTAAAGCAGATCGCCGCCGGCGCGACCGAGATTCGCAAACGCAAAACGGAGGAAGTCTTCCTGCCCATCTTCAACGAAACTCCCGCGGCAGCGACCACCCCGCCGGCGACCTCCATCTTCCACCGGGGAGACCCGAAGAATCCAAAAGCCGCGGTGGGCCCGGCGGATCTGACCATTCTCGCCTCCTTCCAGAAAGCGCCCTTCGGCCAGTCCAAACCGTCGGCAAGCGCCACAGGACGCCGCGGCGACTTTGCGCGCCACCTGACCTCGGGCAGCCATCCGCTCACCACACGCGTGCTGGTCAACCGCATCTGGCACCACCATTTTGGCCGGGGCATCGTGGGTACCCCCGCCGACTTCGGGCACCAGGGGGACCGCCCGACGCATCCGGACCTCCTGGACTGGCTCGCCTCAGAATTGGTCGCCAGAAAGTGGAGCATGAAGGAAATGCACCGCCTCATCCTGAACTCGGCGGTGTACAAACAGGCTTCGACGCGCACCCCGGACCGAGACGCCGAGGACCCGGACAACCTCCTGCTTTCGCGTGCCTCGGTCCGCAGGCTGGACGCCGAAACCCTGCGTGATGCGATGCTGCTGGTAAGCGGTCAGTTCAACCCAAAAATGTTTGGCGCGCCTGTGCCCGTCATGCTGGACACCGATGGACAGGTAATCGTCGGCGTGGACACCACCGACACCGCAGGCCGCCCCACCGGCAAGGTGGTGCCCCTCAATGGCGACGAGTTTCGGCGCAGCGTGTACGTCCAGATGCGACGCAGCCGCCCGCTCGGAATGCTGGAAACCTTTGACCTCCCGAAAATGGAGCCGAACTGCGAGTTGCGGACGGCCTCGACCGTTGCCCCGCAGTCGCTGGCCCTGATGAACAGCGCCTTTGCCTTGGGAGCCGCAAGCGCCTTCGCCGAACGCGTCCAGAGGGAGGCGGGGCCGGCACCGGAGGAGCAAATCAGGCAGGCTTGGAGGCTGGCGCTCGGCACCCCCCCCTCCGCTGCAGAACTGCAGCGCTCCACCGAGTTTCTACGTGCACAGACGGCTACGCTCCGCTCCAAGCCGTCACCCACCCCGTCGCCCGCGGTTCCTGCATCGAAAACCCCCGCCCCCGCCGCCACAAGCGCGAAGTCGTCTCCGACTCCGGAGTTTGCCGCACTCGCCACCCTCTGCCAAGCGCTGCTCAACTCAAACGCGTTCCTGTATGCCGACTGACCTGCAACCGAGCGGATGTCTTTCCCGCCGACACTTCCTGGCCCGCGGCAGCTTTTGCCTGAGTTCGCTCGGCGCCCTTTCGCTCCTGCAAAGGGAGGGTCTGCTGGCCAAGCCGGTGGATCTGGCGCCGCGACATTTCGATACGCTGCCTAAACAGCCTCCGGCCCGGCCCAAGGCGCGTGCGATGATTTCGCTTTTCATGCAGGGCGGGCCGAGCCAGATCGACCTGTTCGACCCGAAGCCGGAACTGGACAAACGCAACGGCCAGAAATTTGGCGGAGACATCAAGTTTGACGACGCGGCCAACGCAAGCACCACCCTCATGGCCAGTCCGTGGAAGTTCAAACAGCACGGCCAATCCGGGACTGCAGTCAGCGAGTTGCTCCCCTACTTTGCACAGGTCGTCGACGAGGTGCTGCTCATCCGAGGAATGCAGACCGGCGTAAGCAACCACGGGCAGGGAATCTACGCGATGCAGACAGGCGGAATCCTCGCGGGGAGGCCCACCATTGGGAGTTGGCTGACGTATGCGCTCGGCTCCGAAACCAGCAACCTGCCCGCTTATGTCGCACTCACCGACCCGCGCGGACTACCCGTGCTGGGCGTATCCAACTGGACCCAAGGCTGGCTGCCCTCGATCTACCAGGGCACCGCTGTCCGCGCGCGGGAACCGCGGATGCCCAACCTCGATCCCGCCCCTCATCTCCGGGGCGAGGCACAGGAGCGCTATCTGAATTTTCTCGGCCAACTCAACGGCGACCATCTGCAACACCATCCCGGTGAGACTGATCTGGAAGCACGCATCGCCAGCTATGCCCTTGCGGGCAGGCTCCAACTCGCCGCCAAGGAAGCCCTCGACATCACCGGCGAAAGCGATGCGACCAAAAAACTCTATGGCATCGACGAGCCGGCGACGGCCGAGTTCGGCACCCGCTGCCTCATTGCGCGGCGTCTGGTGGAACGCGGCGTCCGGTTCGTGCAACTCTTCACCGGCAATCAGACTTGGGACCATCACAAGAGCATCCTCAGCGGGCTGCCTGCCGCCTGCAAATACGTGGACAAGGGATCCGCCGCTCTGGTCCTTGACCTGAAGGCACGCGGGCTTCTCGATTCTACCGTGGTGCATTGGGGCGGGGAGATGGGACGCCTCCCAGTCATTGAGTATCCCGGCAACAAGGACATCGCAGGACGGGACCACAACACGTTCGGCTTCTCCATGTGGCTGGCGGGAGGCGGTTTCAAGGCGGGTGCAACCTACGGCGAGACGGATGAATTCGGACACAAGGCGGTCAAAGACATCGTCACCCACCACGACTACCACGCCACGCTGCTGCATCTCTTTGGCCTGGATCACGAAAAACTGACGTTTCCGCGGAACGGCACCCCCATGGCCCTCACCGACAACAAAGGCGGCAGAATCATCGAGGGACTGCTCGGATGAAACCGCTCTTCCAACCGATCACCGGTCCCTCAGTTTGTAACGAAATGAACCGCTGTGCCGTCCGGTTCCGCGCCCTGTTTCTGCGCATTGGCGGAGCTCTCCTGTGTGCGGGAGTCTGCGCCTTCGCCGCCGATGATCTGCCCGACATTTCCAGCGTTCCACCGGATTTGGTCGTCCCCGAGGTGACGCAGGGCGCCCCCAAGGCGGGGCATCGTGTGCCCGGTACTGCGACCGGATGGGACGCCACGCGGATACACCACCTTTTGTATCTGCCCACCGACTGGAGTCCTTCGGAAACCTTTCCAGTTCTCGTCGAATGGACGGGGAACCAATACAAAAGCCCCTCCGGAGACACCTGCTCCGGAGAACCGGAGGGAGGCAAGCTTGGGTTCGGAATTACAGGAGGCAGGGGAGCCGTCTGGCTCACCCTTCCCTACCTCGACGATGCCGGCAAACAGATGGTGGCCACATGGTGGGGCAATGCGCCCGCGCACGACCCGAAGCCCACCCTCGCGTACTGCCGTGCGGCGGTGGATGAGGTCTGCGCCCGTTTTCGAGGGGATCCCAACCGGGTGGTTCTGGCCGGTTTTTCAAGGGGCTCAATTGCGACAAACTACCTCGGTCTACACGATGACGAAACCGCCCGGCTGTGGCGCGGGTTTGTGTGTTACAGCCATTACGACGGGGTGGTGCGGTGGCGCTATCCCGGATCCGACGTTGAATCTGCGGTAAGCCGGTTGCGCAGACTCGGGGGCCGTCCCCAGTTTGTGTGCGGCGAGAACGCCAACGCGGCACAGACGCAGTCGTTTCTGGAAAAGAACGACCTGCTGGCCTTTGGAGCGTTCACGTTTTGCTCCACCGGCTTCCGCAACCATGACGATGCGTGGATCCTGCGACCAAGTCAGGCGCGGGATCGTCTCCGGGCTTGGTTTTGGGAAACACTCCGGTAACACCCACCTCCCAACCGTCTCAATTTTTGGGCGGGGAAATCCGCCGTGTCGGCGGTCAGGTTCGGCGGGATCCAAGGCGTTCCCAAAACGCGGGGATTCCTCAAGCACTCCTGTCGAGAACCCCTCGTGTCCCGTGGATTTTTCCAGAGCCTTTCGGTCACGGTCTTCCAGCGTCCCGGTGAGTGATACCACGTATCTGAGTTTTCTGGATTATTAGCGATGGGAACCCCGTGAATGAATCGTTCCGCCTTGTTGAGAAAAGCTGCGCGGATTTTCGCCAAATCTGACGCCCCGCAAGGGGCACTTCTCTTCCAGCCCATGGCAACGCCATGGGAAAACCGTCCCCAAAAAAGAATACGCCCTGAAAGGGCACCCTCACCTGCCCGGTCCATCCGAAAGCGTGGCTTCCTCATGGGGCGCCCTTTCAGGGCTTCATGTTTTAGAACGGATCAAACCCACGGCGTTGCCGTGGGCTGCGAGTGGCCTGCCCGGGGCGGAAAACCTCCGGTTATCTTTGAGAGTTGGTATGACACGAGGGGTGCGCTGAGGGGAGGCCGTGCGACAACTTTCATGTCCGGGCCGCGGGACACGGACGAGACGCCCTTGCTCCCAGGGCGCCACTTGTTTGAGGGACTTGCATTCCTGCAGAAAGGCCGGAGACCCGTGAACTCGAACATCCGTTGCCACACGGAAGGGCACGACGAAGGCTTTCGAGAGGGCGCGAGCGGGCGATGCGGCGGCTACTGTGGCTTGCGGTTGGCGCCGACGACGGCGTGGGCAGCCGCCAGGTAGTCCATGATGACGTTTTGCTGGTTGTCATCCACCTTTGCTCGGCGGGCCATGCCTGCGACCTCGCTCTTCCAATTGGCGATGGTCCGCGAGTCGAGCATTTCGAGATCGTGGCACTGCGTACAGCGGGTGGTGTAAAGCTGGCGCCCCTGCTCAAGCCGTTCGGCAGGAGCCGAGGGTTTGGCGGCGGCAATGAACTCGGGGGTCACGGGCGGCGCAGTGCGTTCCTCCAGCGCGCCGCTCATTTCCTCCCGCAGCTTCAACAGGCGGGGATGGTCGGCGCAAAGCTTGAGGCCCCGCTCCAGCGCCAGAAGTGCCTGGCCGAGATTGCGGCGCCGGTTGCTTTCCGCGGAATCCCCGCGGTTCTCAGCGTCCTTGATCTCCTCCTCGACCTTCACAAGCATGGCCTTTAGTTCCGGGCGTGCCGGTTCCGCCTTCAGCCCGGCTTCAATGTAACCGCGCGCCTCCACCATCCGCCGCACCGCCATTGCCTGCCGGCAGCGAACCACTGAAAAGGCGGCCTGCGCCGCGCGGTTGGCGAGTTCCTCGCGTGGCATTTTGGAGGGAGGCAAATCCTCCTTCTGCGCCAGGACACGGGCCGCCAACCGGTCCAAACCCTCCTCCAATGCCTGAGCCACGCTCGTATACCCTTTCTGAAACACGTCCGCCGCCACGTCGCGCCCGAGCGAAAGGGCGTCGACAAAGGCTTTTTGCGCGGGTCCGCCCCTGGACTGGAGGGCGGGTCCGGCCGCCTGCATCACCGACTCAATCCGAAGCGCGACGCCCGATGCGCCCGCCTTGAAGGCGGGGTCCTGAACGGCGCGCGCCAAAAGCTTCCGCGCATCATCGAAACGCTGGTCCCGGAAAGCCTGCGTGCCGCGCAACCAGAGAGCCCAACCGTCCGGCGGGACCAGTTCGAGCGCCGTGTCGGGGAGCGTCACGGCGATAACCTCGCCCTCCTTTTGGACGAAGGCCAGGTAGACCTGTCCTTTGGCCAACTCGTGTTTGAGCACCGTGAACTCCTGCCCCTTTGGACCCGACAAAAACGGCTCCCCTTTGAACATGACCGTCTCCTTGCGCGCCAACCGGACCAGATCGCCGCTGGCGTAGGGCGCCGTGGCCGCGGCGGCACCCGAGAGCCGCCCGGCAGCGATGGCCACGCAGGCAAACGGCATCAAGGCCAGGACAACACGCAGAGTTCGGGAGAGGTACGGCCGGTGCATGCCGGAAGATTCCCCCATCCAAGGCGCTTTCCGCAAACAGGTTTTTCCCAACGTGCAGCGGCGGGTCAAATCACCACATCATCCTCAGCGACGGCCCGGATGCGGGGCGTGATGTATTCCATCACCACCGCGACGGACTCTTCCACACTGTCGGTGCCGGTACGGAGTGTGATCTCCGGATTCTGCGGAGCCTCGTAGGGGGCGCTGATGCCGGTGAATTCCGTGATCTCGCCGGCCCGTGCCTTTTTGTACAAGCCTTTGACGTCACGCGCCTCGCAGACTTCCAAGGGGGCATCCACAAAGACCTCCGCGAATTCGTGACCGCCCTGCAACACGATCTCGCGGGCGCGCCGCCGGTCCAGCATGTAGGGCGAAATGAAGGCCGTGAGGACGATCAGCCCGGCATCCGCCATGAGCGCGGCGACCTCAGAAACGCGGCGGATGTTTTCCTCCCGGTCCTGCGGCGAAAAGCCGAGGTTGGAGTTGAGGCCGTGGCGGATGTTGTCGCCGTCAAGGACATAGACCTGCCGGCCGGCGTTGAACAGTTCCCGTTCAATCTGGCGTGCGAGGGTTGATTTGCCGGAGCCGCTCAAACCCGTGAACCAAAGGACGGCGCCGTGGTGGCCGTTGCGGAGCGCACGGTTGCGCGGGAGAACGTTCCCCTCCGACCAGTAAATGTTGGCGCTCTTGATCTTGGACCGGTCAGCGTAAATTCCTCCATGGATGATGCCGCCACCGGCCACCTGCCGTTCGTCGACAATCACAAACCGGCCCATAAAGGGGTTGCTGTCCTGATTGTCCATGACGAGCGCGCCGCGGGTCTGGAGCACCACCTCGGCGACGTCGTTGCGCTGGATGAAGGGGCGTTCGCCCTGCACCGTTTCGAGGGTGGAGGCGTCGATAACGCGGTCCACCGAGACGACTTCCGCGTCCAGTTCCTGGGTGGCCAGCTTGAGCTTGTAGCTCTGGCCGATGTGGAGCGGCCGCTTGCCCATCCAGAAAAGGCGTGCCCGGAACCGGTTGGATTCGATGGGGGCCCGCTCCTCGTGGGAGGCGACATGGCCGCGCTGCACAAAGATCTGTTCCTTGAGCGTGATCGCCACCGACTGGCCCGCAAAGGCTTCCAACGTCACGGGACCGCTCCAGTTTTCAATAGAGGCCACCTCGCTGGTCTTGTTGTTGGGCGAGAAGACCAGACGGTCCCCGACCCGGAGCGTTCCGGATTCGATGCGACCTACCAGAATCCGCCGGTGATCGAAGCGGTACACATCCTGAATGGGCAACCGCAACGGCAGAGACACCAGAGGCTGTGGCGGCTCGAAGGTGTCGAGCATTTCGGTGATCGTGGAGCCCTCGTACCACGTCATCGGATTGGCGTCCGCCGGGTTGGGGGTGCGACCAGCCACGTTGATTCCGTTGCGCGCTGAAATGGGGACGAAGGCCCGGGCGACCACCCCTATCTGCTCGAGGAACTGGCGGTACTCGGCCTGCACGGTCTGGAAGGTGTCCTCGGAATACCCGACCAGATCCATCTTGTTGACGGCGACGACCACCTGGCGGATTCCGAGCAGGCTCAGCAGGTAGCCATGGCGGCGGCTCTGCTCCTGGACCCCCTCGTTGGCGGCGATCAGGAGGACGGCGGCATCCGCGCTGGCGGCCCCGGTGATCATGTTCTTGAGGAACTCTTTGTGCCCGGGTGCGTCGATGATGACGTAGGGACGCTTGGCCGTCTTGAACTGGATCTGGGTGGTGTCGATGGTGATGTTCTGCTCCTGTTCCTCGAGCAGGGCGTCGAGCAGGAAGGCGTACTCAAAAACCATCCCCTCCGCGGCGCTCGCCTTTTCGGCTTGCTCGACCTTGCCGTCTGGCAACGAGTGCGTGTCGTAAAGGATGCGGCCGATGAGGGTGGACTTTCCGTGGTCGACGTGGCCGACGAACACGACCCGCAGACGTCCGGCGGCGGGGAAACCGGAGGACTGGGGGGAGGCGGCGGGTGGATGGGCTGAAGAAGTGAAAGTGGCGGACATGGAACAGAATGGAGTGTGGAGCTGCAGCGGGGTTGCGCCGAAAAACGCGGACGGGGTTACGGCCGGCCTACATGAACCCCTTGGCTCGAAGCTTTTGCATTGCGTTGCGCTCATGGTGATCCTGAGCCCGGCCCGCCCGTTCCCCGGTTTTGGTGTGGGCGAGTTCCTCGATGATCTTGTCAATGGAATCTGCGTCGCTCTCGACCGCGCCGGTGATCGGCCAGCAGCCCAGGGAGCGGAAGCGGTAGCGCTTGCCGTCCCGGCCTTCGCGGGCGAAGTACATGTGGGGGATGGGGATGCCTTCGCGCTGGATGTAGAGCCAGATGTCGCGTTCGCTCCAGTCGAGGAGCGCCTGGACGCGGACATGTTCGCCGGCGGCGCAAGAGGTCGTGAACTGGTTCCAAAACTCCGGCGGCTGATCCTTGTAATCCCACTCAAAGTCCTTGTTGCGCGGCGAAAAATAGCGCTCCTTCGCCCGGGTGGGATCCTCGTCGCGCCGGATCCCCGTGATGAGAGCGCTCCACTGGTGCTCCGCCATCACCTGCTGCAGCGCGGCGGTCTTGAGTTCGTGGGTGACGGTCACCGGGTCAGCCGTGTCGTATCCGATCGAACCGCGCTCCGCGTAGGCGCCGGTGCCAGCCCGCGCGTCCTCGTTGATCTTCACGATCAGGTCAAGGTTGTGGTAGGACACCGCCCAGTCCCGGTACGCGAGCATTTCAGGGAATTCGTAGGTGGTGTCAATGTGCAGCAGGGAGTAGGGAATGTGCCCACCGAAAGCCTTGCGTGAAAGCCAGATCAACACATTGGAATCCTTTCCCATGCTCCAAGGCATGCAGAGGTTCTTAAAGTGGTGGAACGCCTCGCGGATAAGGTAGACGCTCTGCGCCTCCAGCGCATCCAGATGATCCGCATCCGCGCGACTCACCTTTTCGGGGAAAAAGGCGGGCGAACCGCCAGCGGCGGGGGCGGGATACTTTGCGGCGTAGGCGGGGTGTGCGGAATAGTCCGGGAGCGTGAGTTCGGAAGCGTTCATGAAATGGTGCAAAAGGTCGGGTAAGGGGCGTTGCGGAGGACCACCCAATCTTGGGGAACTTTCTCAGGGAGCCGCGTTAAGGAACGTGTGGATACCACACTCCGTCTTGTCGAATCCGACCCAGCGGCCGGCCCGCTCGTCATCGGCCTCGCCGGCCAGGCGGGTGCAGGGACGGCATCCAATCGAGCGGTAACCCTTATCCTGGAGCGGGTTGTAAGGAATGCGATGGGCGCGCAGGTAATCCCAAACCTGCTCCCGCTTCCAATTGACCATCGGGTTGAGCTTAAAGAGGTGGCGCTCCATGAGCGGATCAAACAGGTAACGCTCCAAAATAGCGGTTTTCTGCCGCGTGGCCCCCTGTTCGGCCCGGACTCCCGTGATCCAGACGGAAAGGCCGTCGAGCCGCTCCCTGAGCGGTTCCACCTTTCGCAACTGGCAGCAGGTGTCCGGATTACGCTTCCACAACTCAGGACCAAACTCCCGGGCCTGCTGCTCGAGGCTCAACTCCGGCGCGACGCTCTCAATCGCAATCCCTAGAAACTCTTCCAAGCGCCTCTTGGTCTCCAGCGTTTCCTCAAAGAGCAAACCGGTGTCCAAAGTAAAAACGGGAAACGGAAGGCGCGCCTTGACCGCGTGATGCAGCAGCACCAGACCCGCACCTTGGAAACTCGTCCCGACCGCCGCCAAGGTTCCGAAAGAATCCCAGCACCAGCGCAGCACATCCGCAAGCGGCAACTGGGAAAGCTTTTCCGCCTGAGCTTCAAGCGCTTCACCGAAGAGAAGTGGGGCGGACATGGGTGGAAAAGGTGGAGGGTGAAGGGGCGAGAACGATAAGATGACTAAACCGATCAGGTTTCATATATAATTCCTGGGCGGGCCCGGCGCAATCCTTTCCCACCCGCTACCCGAAACTTTTCCGCTGTCCCCGCAAATGTCCGACCCCCCGCGCCAGGATACCTCCATGAAACCACTGCTTCGTTTTCTCCGCTCCCTGTTTAACCGGTTCGGTCTCCTTGAGGTGCCCGAACCGAAACAACTGGATTTTTTCGCCTGCCTCGAACCTTTGGAAGCGGGGGTCAAGTCCGCCCGGTTCAAGAGCGGCAGGCACTGATCTTTCGGGCTGGGATGTCTTTCGGGCTGGGATGTTCGGGAGCTTTTTCCGTAACTGGCTGCCGGCGTGTTTGCCACGCAGGAAGGGGGGCCGAGCGGTTTTTCCGGCACACGGTGGTCTTGAGTCGGCCGTCGAAGGCGGGTGAGACGTCCGCGCTCCTTTGAACCGTTTGTTTTGGGCCCCGGGAATTTTGGGAAGGAGCCCGCCGCTCGAGTTACCGACCCCGTCGGGCGGCACTTTGGGTTTGCATCAAGCCCGCGTCAGAAGGACGTTAGACGGCTTCACACGCCATATGAGTGCTTCCCGCAGAGTCGTCATCACAGGAATGGGGACGGTGAGTCCCGTGGGTTCGGATCTCCGCACCTTCTGGGACAACCTTACCCACGGCCGGAGCGGCATTGGGCGGGTCACTCTTTTCGACATCACCGGGTACGACTGCCAGATTGCGGGAGAGGTCGAGGGGTTCGATCCGGCGGCATGGTTCAATGTTCCCAAGGACGCCCGCCGGGCGGACCGTTACGCCCAACTGGCGATGGCAGCCGCCAAACTGGCAATGACCGACGCGGGGCTGGAGGGGCCGGACGGCGATCCCGAAAGGTTTGGCGTCATCATAGGCTCGGGGATCGGGGGGCTCAAATCCCTCGAAGACCAGCACACAAATTTGATTACCAAGGGCCCGGGCCGGATTTCGCCCATGATGATTCCCATGATGATCTCCAACATGGGCAGCGGTTTGGTTTCGATGGAGTACGGCCTGCAGGGCCCCAACTACGCGCCGGTGTCGGCGTGCGCGACCTCCGCGCATGCGATTGGTGAGGCCTGGCGCATGATTCGCGACGGGGACGCCGACGCGTTTTTGGCCGGCGGTTCGGAAGCAGCGGTTGTGCCTCTGGGATTGGGCGGTTTTGGGGCGATGAAGGCGCTTTCGACGCGAAACGACGCACCGGAAAAGGCTTCGCGCCCGTTTGACCGGGACCGGGACGGTTTTGTGATGGGAGAGGGCGCCGGTGTGCTCGTGCTCGAAAGCCTTGAGCGTGCACGGGCGCGGGGTGCGCGGATCTACGGTGAGGTGGTCGGCTATGGACTGACGGCCGACGCCTACCACATGACCTCGCCCCCGGAAAACGGCGAAGGCGCCCAGCGTTGCATGCGGATGGCGCTGCGCCGCGCAGGCATCGCCCCCGAAGAAATTGACTACGTGAACGCGCACGGGACCTCGACCCCCGTGGGAGACCTTTGCGAGGTGCGGGCGTTGAAGGCCGTATTCGGGGACCACGCGGCGAGCCTGTCGATTTCATCCACCAAATCCATGACGGGCCATCTGCTTGGCGCTGCGGGGGCGGTGGAGAGCATTGCGTGCACCCTGGCCATCAACCACGGGCTGATCCCGCCGACCATCAATCTGGACAACCCGGACGAGGGCTGTGATTTGGATTTCACCGCGCACACCGCGCGGGAACGCAAGATCACCACCTGCCTCAACAACAGTTTTGGCTTCGGGGGACACAACGCCTCACTTGTGCTCCGGGCCTTTGCCGGATAGCGCGTGTGCCTGCCGGACGAGGCCTTTCATCGGCCGGCTCACACACTATAGCTTACCAACGCCACCCCTTTCCCCACGCTCTCCCTCGGAACCCCCGCCGTCGAAGGACGGGGCCTCCGCCAGTCATCAAACTTTAATCAAACTTCACCATCCCACATGAGCTCCGACACTCCGCCCACCAAGCCTCTCGCGGCCAACGAGAACATCAAGTCCGCCTCCAACTTTTTGCGCGGCAGCCTGGCAACCGACCTGCTGGATGCTTCCACCGGCGCGATCTCCGAGGACAACAGCCAGTTGACCAAATTCCACGGGCTCTACCTTCAGGACGACCGCGACAAACGCAACGCGCTCAAAAAGGAGGGGAGGGAGAAAGCGTTTTCTTTCATGCTGCGGGTGCGTCTGCCCGGAGGGGTCGCGACGCCAGCCCAGTGGTTGGTGCTCGACACGCTGGCGGGTGAACTCGCCTCCCCTACCCTGCGCCTGACCACCCGCCAGACCTTCCAGTTTCACGGCATCCTCAAGGGCAATGTAAAGCCTCTCATCCAGCGGATGCACCAGGTGCTGCTCGACTCGATCGCCGCCTGCGGTGACGTGAACCGCAACGTGATGGCACCCCCGAATCCGGAGCATTCCGCGCTGTTGCAACAGGTTTACGACGACGCCCGCGGCTGGAGCGAATTCTCGCTTCCCCGGACGCGCGCCTACCACGAGATCTGGCTCGACGACGAGTTGGTTGCCGGCGGAGAACCGGAGTCGGAGCCGATGTACGGACCGACGTACCTGCCCCGGAAGTTCAAAACCGGGTTCGTGCTGCCACCTTCCAACGACGTGGACGTCTACTCCCAGGATCTGGGCTACATTGCCATCGTCGAGAACGGGGCGTTGGCGGGGTACAACGTCACCGTCGGCGGGGGACTGGGCATGAGCCATGGCAACGCGGAAACCTTCCCGCGTCTGGCGGACACCCTCGGGTTTATCACGCCCGAACACGTCAACGTCGTCGGCCGCGCGGTGCTTGAAACCCAACGCGACCACGGGGACCGGACCAACCGGAAACATGCCCGTCTCAAGTACACCGTGGAGGACCGCGGCGTGGACTGGTTCAAAGCGGAAGTGGAGCGCCGTTCGGGCGTCCAGTTCGCCTCGGCTCGCGAGGTGCGTTTCGACACCATAGAAGACGCCCACGGCTGGCACTTGTGCGCCGACGGAAACTGGTTCTACGGCCTCCACATCCTGAGCGGCCGCATCAAAGACGAGGCCGGCTGGCCCATGAAAACGGCCCTGCGTGAGATCGCCGAAATCCACACCGGCGACTTCCGCCTCACCCCCTCCCAGAATGTGACCATCTCGGGCGTGACCCCCGCGCAGAAACCGCGCATCGAGGCGATCCTTGTGCGCCACGGACTGGCGGCGGAAAACGAGCGCTCCCGGTTGCGGCTTAACGCGCTCTCCTGCGTGGCGCTGCCCACGTGCGGCCTCGCGCTGGCCGAAAGCGAGCGGATGCTGCCCGATCTCCTCGCTCGTCTTGAGCCCGTCTTCGCCGAGGTCGGCCTGCGCAACGACGCAGTGAGCCTGCGCGTGACCGGATGCCCCAACGGATGCGCCCGCCCCTATCTGGCTGAGATCGGTTTCGTTGGGCGAGCGCCCAACAAATATGCGCTCTACCTTGGCGCCAGGTACGACGGCAGCCGGCTCAACCGGTTGGTATCGCCCAGCGTCACCGTGGAGGACGCGGTGAAACTCCTCACGCCGATCATTCACCGCTACGCTTCCGAACGCCATCCCGGGGAGGGCTTCGGGGATTTCTGCGACCGGGCGGTGTTGCCCGCGGATGCCACCTTCCACAGCGTTGGATCCGTGGCCGGGGCGACTCCCGCGACTCCCGCGACTCCCGCGACTCCCGCGACTCCCGCGACTCCCGCGACTCCCGCGGCCTAGGGCGGGCGCCCGGAGCACGCACCGATCCGCGCTGAAAACGACCGACTGCATTTCATGAGCCAGCCCCAATCCGCAATCAGCCCAAGCCGCGCCACGGATTTCTCGGAGTGGTACCAGCAGGTGGTCCGCGCCGCCGAACTGGCGGAAGCCTCCGACGTACGCGGTTGCATGGTGATCCGCCCCTGGGGCTACGGCCTCTGGGAGAACATGCAGCGCGCCCTCGACGCCATGTTCAAGGCGACGGGCCACAAGAACGCCTACTTTCCCCTGTTTATCCCGCTGTCCTATCTGGCTAAGGAGGCCCAGCATGTGGAGGGCTTCGCAAAGGAATGCGCCGTGGTGACCCACCACCGGCTCGAGGCCGCGCCCGGAGGCGGACTGCGCCCCGCCCCCAGCGCCGAACTGACGGAACCGCTGGTGATCCGGCCCACCAGCGAGACGATCATCGGCGCCACTTATGCAAAGTGGGTGCAGAGCTACCGCGACCTACCGATCCTGATCAACCAGTGGGCGAACGTGGTGCGTTGGGAAATGCGGCCGCGAGTGTTTCTGCGCACCGCGGAATTCTTGTGGCAGGAGGGGCACACCGCGCACGAGACGCAGGAAGAGGCATTGGAGGAGACCCTCAAAATGCTGGAAGTCTACGCGACCTTTGCGCGCGAACATCTGGCGCTGCCCGTGTATACGGGAGAAAAAAGCGAGGGGGAACGTTTTCCCGGCGCGGTGCAGACCCTTTGCATCGAGGCGATGGTGCAGGACCGCAAGGCGATTCAGGCGGGCACCTCCCACTTTCTGGGACAGAACTTCGCCAAGGCCAGTGACATCAAGTTTCTCTCGCGCCACAACACGCAGGAGTTCGCGTGGACGACCAGCTGGGGGGTGAGCACCCGCCTCATTGGAACCGTCATCATGGCACACGGAGACGATGACGGAGTGATTTTGCCACCCCGGATTGCCACGGCGCATGTGGTGATCCTCCCGGTGGTTCCCAAGGAAGAGACCCGCGCGGCCGTGCTGGAAGCCGCCCACAAGCTGGCAGCGGAACTGCGCGCGCTGCGGTACCACGGTGATCCGCTCCGCGTCGAGGTGGACGCCCGCGACCTCAACGGCGGCACCAAAAACTGGGAGTGGATCAAGAAAGGCGTCCCCCTGCGGGTGGAGCTTGGACCACGCGACCTGGAAAAAGGCAGCGTCGCGGTGGCGCGCCGGGACCGCGCCCACAAGGACCGCCAGTTTCCTGCGGCGTCGGATTTCGCAGCAGGAGTGTGTGGAATCTTGGATGAAATTCAGGCGGAACTGCTTGCGCGGGCCACTGTCTACCGGGATGCGCACACGGTGCGGATTGATTCGAAGGCGGACTTCTATGCGTTTTTCACCCCGAAGAATGCGGACAAACCGGAGATCCACGGAGGCTTCGCCCTCGCCCATTGGAACGGTTCGGCGAAGGTGGAACAGCAGATCAAGGAGGACCTGAAGGTGACCATCCGCTGCATTCCGACGCCGGGTCAAATTCCGGGGGCCAACGAACCGGGCCACTGCGTGATCACAGGCGAAGCAAGCCCGCGTCGGGTGCTGTTTGCCAAATCCTACTAGTTCCGCCCTTTCCATTGGGATCGGCCGGGACGCTCACAACACCAAACTCCCTTCAGCCCCTCCTCTCCATGAGCACCTTCTCCGTCGAACATTCAGACCCGGTCAACTCGCAGATCCTCTCCATCTCGGAGGACAAAATACAAGGCTTTGTGCGCGAACCTTTTGCCGAGATTTCAAGACTCTCCGGCGTACCGCTGCAGACTGTGCTGGAGAGGATCCGCGGAATGCTCGAGGCGGGGACCATACGCCGGGTGCGCCAGACGCTTATCGCACCCAACCTCGCAGACGGGGCGCTTGTGGCCTGGCGGGTCGCTGAGGAGAAGCTCAACAGCGCGTTTGACTTCATGTTTCAGCATGACCCCTTCAGCGGGCACGTGGTGGTGCGCTCCACCGACCAGCTGACCCCCGGCTCGGAATACCGGCTCTGGACCACGCTCAAAGTGCCGGTGGGTGCTTCCATGGACGAACACTGCCGGGTGCTGATGCGGCACACCGGCTGCGAGAAATACAAACTAATGCCCGCCAAAGGGATCTTCGCCCTCGGTGTGGGGCATGTGCGGCGCAAGACCATTGAGCCCGGCGACCGCAGCGAGGCGCCGGCACAGATGATGCAGATCAAAAACGTGCCGCTCACCTCCCGCGAGTGGGACGTCCTGCTCGCCCTCAAGCGCGAGTTTGAGCCCGCCGAACTCGCCCCCAATCCCTGGGCCGCACGGGCGGAGGAGGCGGGGGTGCCACTCGAGGAATTTTTCCAGATCGCCGAGGAGCTCCAGGGCAGAAAGGTCATCGGCCGCTTTTCCACCTTCCTTGAACACGTGAAGCCCTCGCAGACCGGGGTGCGCGTGACGCGCTTCAACGCGCTTTTCCACTGGGCCGTCCCAGCGGGACGCGAAGTGGAGGCGGGCGGCGAAGTGGGCCGGCACGACATCCTGACGCACTGTTACTGGCGCGAGGGCGGGCCGGAGTTCAACAACGTCAACATCATGTCCGTTGCACACGGCACGGAAAAGCCGCGGGTGCTCGAACACAAAGCCGCCATCGACGCGCACCTGGCCTCCTGCGGGGTACCCGTGCACTACACCAACGTTTTCTGGGGCGGGCGCAGCGAGATCAAGCCCTCGGAAATTTCCCCTGTAATTCACCGCGAGTGGATGGCCCGTATGCAGGACGCTGCACCCGCTCTTTAGCCCCGCTGGTGGCGCGCGGCTTTCTCCGGGAATTGCAACCGGAACGCTGCAAGGCAAGCGGCCAGACGCCAC
>JBILKV010000233.1:0-6656 GCA_044376515.1 Chthoniobacteraceae bacterium
GCACCGTGGCGGTTTTGAGAAAGCTGGTCGCGCCGGTATGGAAGCCGCCGAAGAACACGAGGGTTTCGCTTGCAAAATTTGAGAAGCCAGGAAGCCCGATGGAGGCGAAGGTTGCCAGAGCGAAGCAGATCGATAGGAAGGGGACCGCTTTTGCCGAACCGCCCAGTCGCTCGAAATTCAGTGAGCCTTCCCGCTCGCGGATCGCCCCGCTCACAGCAAAGAGCGCGGCGACCGAAAGCCCGTGCGAAAACATCAGCAGGCAGGCGCCCGAAAGACCGATGAGATTCATCGAGGCGATGCCGAGGAATACGTAGCCCATGTGCATGACGCTGGAGTAGCCGATCACGTAGTCCAATTTGCGTTGCGCGATGGTCACCAGTCCGATGTAGAGAATGTTGCAAAGCAACAGTCCCAGAAGCAGATCCTGCGCGGTGCAGTTACCCCAGACCGGCTGCTTGAAGGCCTCCGGCAGGAAGGGCACCACCAGACGGATGATTCCATACAGGCCGAATTTTTTGAGCACACCGGAGTGGAGCATCGCCACCGGCGTGGGGGCGGAGGCGTAGGCGGGAGCCGCCCAGGAGTGGAAGGGGAAGAGCGAGATCAGGATCCCGAAGCCAGCCGTAAGCAGCAGCCAGGGGCGCACCTGCGCGGTTGCGGGGATGAGGTGTTGGGAGGCGACGTCCTGAAGTTTTTGCAGGTCAAAGCTGCGCAGCGCGGCCGGGATCGCGAGATAGAGGTCCACGAGACCGGCGAGCAGGACGATGCTGCCCACGGCCAGAAATAGCGTCACCTTCCACGCCACGTTCTGGCGTTCGCCGCTTCCCCAATAGCCGATCAGGAGGAACGTTGGGATAAGCGCCAGTTCGTGGAAGGCGTACATAAAGAAGACATCCTTCGCTAAAAAGGCGCCGGCAGCCCCAGCGCTGATGAGCAGTACCAAACCATCAAAGAGGTTGGCGCGTTGATCGATCTTCGGGGACATCCAGACGGCAGCCACCGTGACGAGGCCGGTCAGCAGAAGCATCAGCAGGCTGAACCCGTCGACACCGAGGGCAAAGCGCAAGTCCAACCCCGCGAAAAGCGGTTCCGAGGCGGTGACATACTGGTAACCGCCCGCCGCCTGATCATAGCCTAACCATAGAAACAGTGTCAGGGCGAGTTGGCAACTGGCGGAAGCCTTTGCCCAGGAGCGGTTGCCAAAGCCAAGCAAAAGGGCGACTGCGGTGACGATGGGAACGAGAAGCAGGAGAGTGAGCACGATGAGAAGTCCCCGTTATTTGTTGAGCAGAAACAGCAGCACCACCACGCCCGCGCCGAAAATGAAGGCGTAGCCCTGCAGGTTTCCGAGTTGGAGCAGGCGCAGCACATAGCCCGAGCCCCAGGTGAGGCCTGCGATACCGCGAACCAGAGCCCCGTCAATCAGGTAGCGGTCGATCCAGTCCGAAACCGCTGCGAGCATCTCCTGCGAACCGGCGATCAGAGCGGCGTACACCTCGTCGATGTAAAAGCGGTTGGCGAACATCGGAATTCGTACCGGATCCTTCGCCTTCCCGGAGTAAAGCACCCAAGCGCCCAGCGTTCCCGCCACGAAAGCCCCTACCGCCAGCGTCGGCACCAACCCGACGTGCGGTGCCTCCGCATACTCGAGGGCGCCGGAGGCGGCCGTGGATGCAAGCGCGTGGACTGTGTGGAAGAGGTCATGACCGAAGATCAATTCGGCAAAGAAGCCGTAGCCGGCGATCACCGAAAGCGCCGCGAGGATCAGCAGCGGAACTGTCATCGCAGGCGGGCCGTCGTGGCCGTGATCCTTCGGATTGGTATGCTCGGTCGGGTGGTAGGACTCCCCGAAGAAGGCCACCACGACGAGCCGCGTCATGTAAAAGGCAGTGAGCACCGCCGAAAGCAGCAACGGGAAAAAGAACAGAGCGCCCTTGTGGTAGGCCGCGAGGAGAATGGCGTCCTTTGAGAAGAAACCGGCCAGAAACGGGGCGCCGGTCAAAGCGAGCGTTCCTATCGCGAACGTCAGGAAAGTTTTCGGCATGGTTTTGCGCAGCCCGCCCATCTTCCAGATGTCCTGTTCGTGATGGAGTCCATGGATCACCGCACCAGCTCCGAGGAAGAGCAGCGCCTTGAAGAACGCATGCGTGAACAGGTGATACATCGCCGAACCTGGCGCCTGACAACCGATCGCCGCGACCATGAAGCCCAACTGGGAGAGGGTTGAATAGGCGAGGATCCGTTTGATGTCATCCTGTTGGGTGGCCATCAGGGCTGCCAGCAAAGCGGTGACAACGCCGACGCCCGCAATCACCGTCAGGGCGTCGGGCGAAGGAGCCAGGAGAAAAAACAGGCGTGCCAGCATGTAGACGCCGGCGGCTACCATCGTCGCGGCGTGGATGAGCGCAGACACCGGGGTGGGACCCTCCATGGCGTCGGGGAGCCAGACGTGCAGCGGCACCTGAGCCGACTTGCCCACCGCCCCGCAGAACAGACACAGCGCGGCAAGGGTCAACAGCGTGGGATTGGCCGTGAGTTTGGCTAGGTTTTGCTGGATGGCATCAAACCCCACCGCCCCCGTCGCGGACCAGACTAGCAGAATCCCGCTCATGAAACCGAAGTCGCCGATCCGGTTGGTGAGAAACGCCTTGTTGGCCGCCTTTGCGGCCGACTCCTTGGTGAACCAGTGGCCGATTAGTAAGAAGCTGCTGACGCCCACCAGTTCCCAGAAGATAAAGAGCATCGTCAGGCTGTCCGCGAGAACGATGCCGAGCATCGAAAACATGAACAGCGAGAGGGATCCGAAGAAGCGGGATTTTGCCTCGTCCTCGGCCATGTAGACCGTTGAGTAGACGTGGACCAGAGCGCCGATCCCGGTGACCACGAGCAGCATCACCCGGGTGAGAGCATCGACCTTGAGTCCGATGGTCAGGTGCAGTGCCGTGCCCAGATTGATCCAGTCGGCGCTGGAGGAGACCGTTTCGGCGTCGGAGGCGAGGAGGGCGAGAGTCGCCACAAAGGCCGTAAACACTGCGCCGAGGGACAGGGTGACACTGAGCGCCTTGGAGCGGTGCGCAAAGAGGAGAATGCACACCGCACTCGCCAGCGGGCTCAGAAGGATCAGCCAGGGTAGGAATTCCATGAAGCGAGGCGTGTTAAAACTTGAGGGACTCGAGGTCCTCGACGTGGGTGGTTTGACGCGCCCGATAAAGGGCGACGATCACCGCCAGTCCGACCGCGACCTCGGCAGCCGCCACGGTGATGACGAAAAACACCAGCACTTGGGCGTTGTAGTTCGGCAGGCCGTCAGTCCCCACGTGGAAACGGGAGAAGGCCACCAGCGAAAGGTTCGCCGCGTTGAGCATCAACTCCAGACACATGAAGATCGTGATGATGTTGCGGCGCAGCATCACCCCGGCGAAGCCGATGGTGAAGAGCATCCCGCTCGCAAGCAGGTAGTGGTTCAGGGTGAGCGTTTGCACGGGCTTCGCGGATTATTTGAGTTCGCGGCGGGAGAGCACCACCACGCCGATGGAGGCGACCAGCACCAGCACCCCAACGGTCTGAAAGGGCAGGTTGAAGTGGTTGAAAAGGGCGAGGCCGACGAGGCGCACGTCGTCCAGTTTCGCCACCCCCAGTTCAGGGAAAGGCTTGTTCCCAGCCGGGAAGTGTTTGAGCACCTGCAGCAGGAACAACTCGAACGCGACGCTTACGCCCAAACCGCCCACAAGGACCACCGGATTGAACCTCCGCCTGCGCTCCTCTCTGAGGTCCAGAAGCATGATGATGAACAAGAAAAGCACCATCACCGCACCGGCGTAGACCAACACTTGGATCACCCCGATGAAAAAGGCGTCCAAGCCCACAAAGAGCGCCGCGAGACAAAGGAACGATCCGACCAAGCTCAGCGCGCTGGCCACCGGGTTGCGGTTCAGTATGACCGAAACCCCGAAAGCCAGCATCAGAAGGGCGAACGCCCAGAAAAGAACGGGTGACATGCGGACGGCGGGTTATTTGTCAGGGTTCCACTTGTGAACCAGGTTCGGCATGGTGCCGCCCAGTTCGTAGAGCTTGTCTTTGTGGTGGACCATTTCGGCGCGGCTTTCGCCGGTGATGGCGTATTCCTTGCGCAGGTAGATGGCCTGTTCGGGACATACTTCCTCGCATAACCCGCAGTAGATGCAGCGGGTCATGTCGATGTCGAAGGCCTCGGGTGCCTTCTCCACCTTGGCAAACTTGCTCTCCGACGGAATATGGCCGGGGGTGATTTTGATAGCGCGAGGCGGGCAGATGAACTCGCAGAGTTGGCAGGAGACACAACGCTCCCGGCCGTGCTCGTCTGTCACCAGAGTGGGAGCTCCGCGGTAGTACTCAGGCAACTGGGCGTCCCACTTTTCCTCCGGGTACTGCATGACGACATGGGTCTCGCCAGCGAGCATTTTGCGCAGATGCCTCAGGGTAATGATCAGTCCCGCGAAAATGTTGGGGAGATAGAGTTTCTCCCAGAAGGATAGGTTCGGCCGGCGGACTGTGTATGCCATAGGGACGAGTCGGTTACGGGTTAGCGGACCAAGGCGAGAATCGCTGCGGCGATGAAAATGTTGACCAACGCAATTTCAAACAGGTAGAGCCAGCCCAGCTTCATGAGTTGGTCGAAGCGGAAGCGCGGAAGCGTCCAGCGGACCCAGATAAAGACTCCCAGCAGGGCCGCGACCTTCGCGAAGAAGGCGGTGATGTGGACCAGTCCTAGGATCACTCCGGGCAAGGTCTGCGAGGATTCGATGGTGTTGACCGGCAGAAAAGGCACATGCCAGCCGCCCAGAAACAGCACGGTGATCACCGAGGAACCGGCGATCATCGCCGCGTATTCGCCCAGAAAGAAAAGGGCGAATTTCATCGAGGAATATTCCGTGTGGTAACCCGCCACAAGTTCGGTTTCTGATTCCGGCAGGTCGAAGGGAAGCCGGTTGGTTTCCGCGAACATCGAGATCGAGAAGACGACGAAGGAAATCGCCACCGGGATCCACAGCAGAATCTCGCGGAGGGAGAGGTTGCCGTCGGTGAAGGGCAGGAGCAGCCAGCCGTTCTTCACCTGATAGTCGATGGCGTCGGAAAGGTTCAGGTTGCCCAGGATCATCAGCACCGGGACCGCGCTCAGTCCGAGCGACAGCTCGTAACTGATCATCTGTGAGGAGGCGCGAATCCCGCCCAGAAAGGGGTACTTGGAGTTGGAAGACCAGCCCGCAAGCACGATGCCGTAAACGCCCACCGAGGCGATGGCGAACACGTAGAGAATCCCGACATTCACGTCGGCGACGACCATCTTCTGGCCGAACATGTAGTTTCCGAAGGGAAGCACCGCCAGAGTCGAGAGCGCGGGAACCATGGCCAGCACAGGGGCCATCCAGAAGTAGACCTTGTTCACGTGGCCGGGGGTGAAGTCCTCCTTGAGAAGAAACTTCACCGCGTCGGCTATGGGCTGGCCGAGGCCGCCGAGGAAGAGTTGCAGATCCTTCTTAAAGCCCAGCAGGGAGATTGGGAAACCCGTCCGGTTGGGGCCCAGACGGTCCTGAATGAGGGCACTGACGCGGCGTTCCGCATACACCGTGTAGGAGACCAGAGGGAGGACCACCAAGAAGATGAGGAACAGGGTCTTGGCCACCGAGGCGGCCATCAGGAACCAGGGAATGTCGTTGAGGAATGCCATGGAGCGTAGCTTAGGCGGTTGCGACGGCGGCGGCGGCGGCCTCGGGTTTGGGCAGCAACTGCACACCTAGGTCGCCGATCTTGCTCAGGTTGAGCCCGGTGAAGGCCTGCACATCTTGGGCCATGGCGCGGAAGACATCCTCTATGGCGTGGAACGGGACCTTCGAACCGCTGGCCTCCAGGAGGTCGCGGAGAATCTCCCAGTCGTCGTGCGCTTCGCCTGGAGGTTCGACAGCCTTGTTGAGGCGTTGCAGCCTCCCTTTGATGTTAATCATCGAGCCACGCTTCTCCGCCCATGCGGCCCCGGGGAGCACGATGTGCGCGGCCTTGGTCGTATCGTTGGGAAGGATGGAGGTGGCGACCAACGCCTTGAGTTTCTTGAGGTCCGCAGGGTTGAACCCGCACTCGGACAGGTCCTCCCCAAAGCAAAGGAGTCCCTGGATGCTTCCATTCCGAACGCCAGCGACGATTTCAGGGAGCAATTTGCCGGGTTCTTCGCCGGTGGCTCCGAGAAGTTGTGCGCCGGCAGTGTTTGGGTTGCGATCCGCAGGAATAAGGATTCCATCGGGTTCGCCCAGGCGAGGAACCACGTCGCGCACGGAGACTTTAAGCGTCGTGGCGAGCAGGCGGGCCAGATAAAGCTCCTCGTTGGTCAGGCGCGCCGACAGCACCATGGCGACGGTGCCCGCGGCTTTCAGGCTTGAGACCGCGGCGGAAATGGCCTCCGACCACGGTAGGCGCTGGCCGTCCACGGTGGGCTGCAGGAGGCGGCGGTCGTCCGAGAGGTACTTGAAGTTGAGACGGTGGGAATCCGGGATCCAGTTGCCGTTGACATCGTTGTTTTCACGCGGGGTGACCCTGTAGATGTGGTTCTCGCGCGATCCGATGAGAATGTTGCAGCCGAGCCCGTCGTTGACGTCGATGGACTTGGTTTCCTTGAGGAACCACAC
>JBILKV010000234.1:0-6645 GCA_044376515.1 Chthoniobacteraceae bacterium
CCCTCCGGGCGTTTGTGAATAAGCCTCACCCATCGACATCTTAAAACCTACAAGGGGGAGGCCACTCGCAGCACATGGCAACGCCGTGGGTTTGATCCGTTTGTCAAACATGAAGCCCTGAAAGGGCGCCCCATGAGGAAGCCACGCTTTCGGATGGACCGGTCAGGTGAGGGTGCCCTTTCAGGGCGTATTCTTTTTTGGGGACGGTTTTCCCATGGCGTTGCCATGGGCTGAAAGAGAAATGCCCCTTGCGGGGCGTCAGATTTGGCGAAAATCCGCGCCGGTTTTCTGCGCAAGGCGGAACGATTCATTCACGGGGTTCCCATCGCTAATACTCCAGAAAACTCAGATACGTGGTTCTACGAGCCGACAAAAAAGTCCCCGCAGCTTTTTTTGATTGCCTCAAAATGTAGCTCCCCAACGGGGGACTGGGGACGTATCGCGCGGTTTCACCTTTCGAATTTGCACAGGGCTTGCGGGCAAAGGTGAAGGTCCACACGCAGGCTGCGTAGGCCGATTACACAGGCTTCGGCCCACCGTTGGACAAATGGCTTGTTTTGTCCGCGCTTCTTCGCTGGCCTTCTGGTGAGCCATGCGATTGTCCAAGCCCCCCCTCCTGTTGTGGACGGCGTTCAGCCTCCTGCCCCTCGTTGTAACCGCAGAGCCTTCAGCCCCGGAAGGGTTTAGAGCGCTCTTCAACGGCAAGGACCTTGCCGGTTGGTACGGCCTCAACCCTCATTCGGTCGCCAAGCTCGACGGCCCCAAGCGGGAGGAGAACCTCGCAAAACAAAAGGCCGAATTCGCCCAGCACTGGCGCGTCGAAAGCGGGGACCTGGTCAACTCCGGTTCGGGACCCTACGCCACCAGCGACGAGAACTTCGGGGACATCGAACTCCTCATTGAATACAAGACGGTGCCCGGGGCCGACAGCGGTATCTACCTGCGCGGCACCCCTCAGATTCAGATCTGGGACTGGAACCAACCGGACGATCCGAAGAAACCCGACCGCAGGCCCTCGCTGGGGTCCGGAGGCCTCTTCAACAACACGCCCAAAACACCGGGGCGGGATCCCCTGGTCCATGCGGACAAGCCGTTTGGCGAGTGGAACAAGTTCCGCATCAAACAGATCGCTGCCCGGACGTGGGTTTGGCTCAATGACAAACTGGTCGTCGACGGCGCGGCCTGGGAAAACTACTGGGACCGCACCCAACCCCTCCCCCCTAAGGGGCCGATCATGCTGCAAACCCACGGAGGCGAAATCCGCTGGCGCAACATTTTCGTGCGCGAAATCCCTGCCGGGGAGTCGGTGAAATAGGGCGAATCCCCCGCCCTCCGGAGCCCCTCATTGAGTGCGCCCAGGCCGGAGGCACGACACCCCAAACCGGGAATCCACCCGGAGTCGTAGACGGGCGGAGGCGCTGATGCGGCTCGTTTTCTCCCAAAACCCTCCTTTGCCTCCCCCGCGTTTCCGCCTGCGCTCCGCTTCGGCTCTGCCACACCGGTTTTGGGGCCACGGAGAGCACTCCGGCCCAAACCGTTGCTCTTCCGAACTCCCAGCCTGCCAACCGCTCTTCCCCAATGCACCCGTCTTCCATGTTTTCCCGGTGCGGTTCCCTTGCCGCCGGTGTTGCCCTCCTCCTCTGCGCCGTCCCTCTTCGCGCCGCCGACTACTTCCCTCCCCCGGACAGCAAAGGCGGTTGGCGCACACTTTCGTCGGCGTCTGAGATCCGCGAAAAATCCGGCATGTCCCTCGGGCGCCTCGAAAAGGCTTACGAGGTTTGCGAACGCGGCACCCCCAATGGCGGCCTGCTCGTGGTGCGCAAAGGCTACCTCGTTTTCGAGAGGTACTTCGGCAGGGCCAGCCGCAATGCGAATCCGGACATGGCCTCCACGGGCAAGGCCTTCACCAGTATCGCCTGCGGCGTCATGCTCGCCGAGTTCCGCGATCGGATTCCCGACGGCCTCGACACAAAGGTCTTCACGCCAAAATACCTGCCCCAGGCTTTCCCTCTCAACGATCCGCGCAAGGCCGACATCCGGCTGGGCCACCTGCTTTGCATGAGCGCGGGTTACTGGGGCGAAGGGCAGACCCCCTCGGGATTCATCCACGGAAAAACCCAGCCCCTCAAACCGGTGCCCGGCCAGAACATCCGCGACCTGGACCGCTCCTCGCTGGACGTCCCGCTTTGGTGTGCCCCGGGCGAGGGGTATTCTTATTCCTCGCCGGCTCCTCACATCGCCTCGATCGTCCTGCGCAACATCACGGGAATGGAGCTGCAGGAATACATACGCACCCGGCTGGGCGACCCCATGGGTTGGGAGTCCTGGGCCTACTGTCTCCACCGCGGCGACTTCACCATGCCGCACGCCAACGGTGCAGGCAGCACCGCGCTCCACGCCACTGACGCCCTGCGCTTTGGCTACTGCCTCGCCAAGGGCGGAATGTGGGAAGGCAAACAACTGGTGCCGCCGGCCTACCTCCGCCAATGCCAGGAAATCTCACCCTACAACCCACACACCCCGTTCAGCCTACAGTTTGAAACAAACGCTGACGGCCACGTGTTGGGCGCCCCCAAGGACGCTTTTTTCAAATCCGGCGCAGGCGGTTTTGGGATCCTGATCGTTCCTTCCCTCGACTTGGTGATCTACAAACTTGGCGGCAAGGACGGCCAGTACGAACCGGCCCTGACAGGCCTGCCTCAGCCCGGGTTCAAAGACCGCTCGAGGGAGGGCTGGCAACCCATTTCGCGCAGCCACTACAACGAGGGCAGCCTCGGGGGCGATGACGGACTGCGCCGGGTCCTCGAACTTGTCTCGCTTGCAGTACTCGACGAGCCCTAGCCCGTTCCCGCCGTTAAGATCGGCTCACGGAATTCCATGCTGCAGGAACCCAACCGAATCTCGGGCGCAGCCGCGGAGAACGTCGACAGAAACACTGGCGGACGCGGTGTGCGCTCCCGCGCTGATCCACGCAAAACTTTTCGTGAGGCGACGCTCCCACGGTCAATTCGCGCTCACACGGGCGCGCAACGGCAACGGATCGGTTCGGGGGTATCTCTGCCCCGCGGTTTGGCGGTGAAGGTTCGGCACGCAAAAAGAAAGAGCCTTGGAATACAAGTTGGAAAAGACTCTACATGAAGAGGCGCGTGGCACGGGCCGTTTAACATTCGTTTGGCCGTTACGCGCCGCCGCCCCACCCACCCCGCCCCACCCCTATGCGTCTGCAACCGCTTCCCCTGTCGCTCCGTGCATGCGTCGTTCCCACGATTGTCCTGACCGCCGCCACCGTGGCTCTCTGCCAGGGCGCCCCAGCGGGCACCGGGGCCCCCCCTGCCTCGCCGGGTTCCGGGGTGCCTGCGGGCGAATGCCGGTGGGCTGCGCAACCTCCCGTGCTGGATGGGAAGCTGGATGATCCCGTCTGGAAGGACGCACAGGTGGTCGAGTCGTTTCACTCGCGCTGGCTCGACCCCGAGCAGAAGGATCCCAGGCTCCAAAAACCTCCCACCCGCACGGTGGCCCGCCTGCTTTGGGACCGGCAGTACCTGTACTTCGCCGCGGAAATGGAAGATGCCGACGTGTACGCCACTGAAACCACGCAGGACGGAGCGATCTGGACCAACGATGTGTTCGAGTTGTTTTTCAAACCCTCGGCCCAACATACCGGCTACTACGAGTTTGAGATCAACGCGGCCAACGCAAAGCTCGACATGTTTTTGCCCTCACGGGGCGCCGGCGGCTACGCGCGCTTCGCGAAGGACCGTCCCTTCCACATTGAGTCGGCGGTGCGGGTCCGGGGCACCCTCAACGACTGGAGCGACAAGGACGAGGGCTGGACCGTCGAAGGACGCATTCCCTGGAGCGACTTCCTCGCCACCGGCGGCACGCCCACACCCGGCGAGGTGTGGCTGCATGCCCTCTGCCGCTACGATTATTCGGTGGGGCTCGAAAACCAGAGCCTCTCCTCCAATGCCCCGCTGACGCGGCCTGACTTTCACCGTTATGAAAACTATGTGCCCCTGAGGTTTGTGGGCCCGAACGTCGGTGCGCGGAGCGAGCCGCAGCCGCGCTGGGCACCCGGACCACTGCGGGGATCGCCCGAGCCCCCCCCGCCCTTCCGCACGGCCGTGGCTTTTCCCAACCTGAAAACGCGCTTCCCCATTGCGCTGGTACAGGAGCCCGGACGCGAGAGCTTTCTGCTGGTTGAAAACGACGGCTACGTGCCCTTGAGGGCGGGCCGTATCCAGCGTGTGGCCTCGATGCAAACAACGGCTCCCGAGCCACTGCTCGCGGTGGAGGAGTCGCTCTACGACCTGTGTTTCCATCCGGACTTCGCGCGCAACGGGTGGATTTTCGTGGGGGCCAACGGTCGCTTCGGACCGGGCAAGGACGACTTCAACAACCGCGTTTTGCGCTACCAAATGGAGCCGGGTTCCGGGCGGATCCTGCCCGAAACACGGCAGGTACTCCTCGAATGGCGTTCGCTGGGCCACAACGGGATGGCGCTGGGTTTCGGCCGCGACGGCATGTTGTATGTCACCAGTGGCGACGGTACCAGCGACAGTGACGAATGGGACACCGGGCAGGACCTCTCCCAGTTCTACTCAAAAGTATTGCGCCTCGACGTGACCAAGCCCGGCTCAGGCCTGTACTCGGTTCCAAAGGACAACCCCTTCCTCTCGGTTCCAGAGGCGCGTCCGGAGACATGGGCCTACGGTTTCCGCAACCCGTGGCGGATGCACATCGACCGCCAGACAGGCGACGTGTGGGTGGGCGAAAACGGACAGGACCTCTGGGAGTACGCGCGGATCGTGCGCGGCGGCGAAAACTACGGCTGGCCTTTGGTGGAGGGCAACCACGACTTTCAGCGTTCGCGCAAGGCTGGGCCCACCCCGGTGAGCAAGGCGCTCATCGAACACCCGCACAGTGACTTCCGTTCATTGACGGGAGGGATCGTCTACTACGGAAGCAAGCATCCGCAGTTACAGGGGCACTACGTCTACGGCGACTACAGCACCGGGCAGATCTGGGCCGCCACCCAGAAGGATCGCGCGCTTGTGACTGATCGCCTCCTCGCTCGCACCCAGCTCAACATCGTCCACTTTAGCGAGACCCGCGCCGGGGACCTGCTGGTCATCGACCACAACGGCCATGCAATCCACCGGTTGGAGCCCGCTCAGGAAGCGCCCCCCTCCCCCGGTGCGACGGCCCGCTTTCCCCAGCGCCTGAGCGAAACCGGCCTCTTTGGCGACACGGCTCTGCAAACGCCGCATCCGGGCCTCCTGCCCTATGTGATCAACGCCGCCGGCTGGCACGATGGAGCGACGGCGCGCCGCTGGATCGCCCTGCCAGGAACCGAGAGCATGGAGGTCACCCCGAACGGCGGCTGGAAACTGCCCTCGGGAAGCGCGGTAGTCCAGACCCTTGAACGAGACGGACGCAGGTTGGAAACCCGGATCCTGCTCAAGGACCGACACGAGTGGGCGGGCTACACCTACGCGTGGAACGCCGACCAAACCGATGCCGATCTGGTGCCCGCGGCCGGACGGGCCACTGACGCGTGGGCGTTTCCAAGCCGGCAGGAGTGCAGCGTCTGCCACAGCCGGCAGGCCGGTTTCCTTCTCGGGGTGAACACCCTGCAACTCAACCGCAAGGACGGGGACGGGGTGCCCCAAATCGCCCGCTGGGAGGCGCAGGGCAAGTTGTATGTCAATCACGCAGCCGACGCCGAGGGGGCGTGGCGCCGCGAATTCTCCAAGGACGGCGCGTCCGAGGGCGAGATCCTCAAACGACTGCGCTCGGTGCAGCCGACGCCCCGCCAGAGACCGGCACCCTCCACTGCCACCGTACTTGCAACATCCCCGGATCAGTTGCCCTCGCTGCCCGACCCCAACGACACCTCGCGGAGCCTCGATGAGCGGGTCCGAGCTTACCTCCACGCCAACTGCTCCCATTGTCACGTGCGCAACGGCGGCGGAAATGCCGCAGTGCAATTTGGTTACAACGTTCCCGAAAAGGAGCGCGCCTTCTTCTCCATCCCCATGCATTCCACCTTTGGCATCACGGACGCCCGCCTCATCGCGCCGGGCGACCCGGCGAAATCGGTAATCCTCATGCGCACCGCATTGCGCGGTACCGGCCAGATGCCCCCCTTGGGAACCCTGCGCCCCGATCCTTCCTTGAGCGCGCTTCTCGTCGAGTGGATCGCCGGACTACCGCGCCAGTCCGCCAACCAGTGAAAGCGGTCGCTCCGGGTAGAATCCTCACGCCCAGCCGACCGGCCGACCCCGGTTGCTGCTCGAAACGCCGAATTCCTACGGCTACCCTCTCCGGCTATTTTTGGAGCGTCTTGGCGTCCCTGCGCCTTGTCCGGGGGGATTTCCGCCCAACGGCCGAGCTGGGCAGAAAGGGGACGACAAACGCATCGTGGAAGTTGTAGCCCCCGGAAAAATCCTCCAGCGAATCCTGCGGGGATTTCCGGAAAAAACCGGCGTCTATCAGGCTGTAAACCATCTCCCCAAAATCCTCCCCGCGCTTGATGCCCCATGCGTCAAAAACGGTTGGAACCATGGGACCGAACTGCGCGAGCGCCACCTTGCGCACCCCTTCGAGCAACTCCTGGCCGGTCACGTGCCGGCTGCGAGGTTC
>JBILKV010000235.1:0-6621 GCA_044376515.1 Chthoniobacteraceae bacterium
CTGGTCACCGGAGAGATTGTCACTGACCGCGGAAATGGTCGGTCCGCCCGAAGCTGCCGGGAACTGAATCCACGCATCCGAATCGTCCAAACCGTTGACGGACACAATCCGCGACATGCGCATGGAACCCTCCACACGCAGTCCCTCGCCTTGGTTGAGCGTGGCTACCCGAGCGTTGTCGTTTCCTTGGTACAGTTCCACCTTGCCCTTCAAAACCACCACATCGGTGTGCGAACTCGCGGAAGCATCCACGCCAAACCGCGTTCCCAGATCCACAACGCGCGTGTGCGGAGTGTCCATCACAAACCCTTTGCCATTCTCCCCCACATCGGCCGTGACACGCCCACGTATCACCCGCACGTGCGCGGCGCTAAGAAAACGGATCTCCACAGGAGCAACCAAGTCCAACTGGACTCCCGAGGGCAAACGCACCGTGGCTTCCCCCTGCTCCATTCTGAAGTGCTTCCAGCGCTGAGTTCCAGCCCCGGAAGACATCGCCGGATAAGCCTGCCGCATCGAAACAATTTGCACCGGCACTCCAAAGAAACTTCCCCACAACGCTCCGAGCGCGAAGAGGCCGGCAAGCACTGCGGCCCGTGATGACCACTTAAAAAGCGGACCCCTCTGCTGGCGCGGGAACGGATGCGAGGGAGTCCGCGCAGCGGTGAGGCCGCGGCCCGTAAAGGTGAGCAGGCCATCGAGTCGCATTTGGCGGACGTATTCGGCCCGGAAAGCGGCATCCTCTTGGATAAGCGCCGAAAGATGCGCGTGCTGCGCCGCATCTAACCTGCCCTCGATGTGCGCGGTCACCAAAGACTGCCACTGCGGGTCGCGGTGGTTCATGCCCATTCCCCCTCCATGCGTTTTTTTTCGAGGCATTCGGCCAAAATCGTGCGGATTCGGTAAAGCATCGCCGAAACGGCATTCGCGGGTTTGCCTTGGCGCGCGGCGATTTCCGCCACGGAATCCCCCTGCGCGTAGCGACTCTCGATCAACTCCCGGTGATCGCGGGTCAGCTTTCCAAGACACGCATCCAAGGCCCCCCACTCCGAGCCCTCGGACACCTGGCGACTGTATTCCTCCGCAAGAAGCCCCAGCAAATCCTCATTAAAAACCAAGCGGTCCTTGGTCTGCTTTTTGCGAAAAACGAGGATTTCGAAGTGGGCCACACGGTACGCCCAAGGCAGGAACGGACGGGCCGCATCGTAGGTATCGGCTTTTTTCCACAAAACCCGGTTGGTTTCCTGAAGCACATCCGAGGCATCCACGCCGTTGCCCAGCGCGGCGTGAATGAATCCGTACAACGCGCTTTGGGATGCGGTCAGGCGCTCGACAAAAATGCCGAGCTCTTCGGGGGAAGATGACATGGGGACTGTATCAATCGGCAAAATCCTCCGAAATATGACGGGCTTTCTGAAAAACCGTCACCCGATTCGGGTCAACCCACGCGCGCGCCAAAGCGAAACACAAAGGATCAACGCCAGCCCTCCCGCAATGGCGATTGCTTTCCCGACCACATGCACCTTACAGGTCGCGGAAGCGTTTTTTGCAGAACAAGACCCCCCCGCCGAACGCCGCCCCCTGTCCCGACAGCACACCTTGGGGCGGATTTCCGCAGCCTTCATTCCCCCAAAGGCCTCAAAGTCCAACCTGCTTTTTTTCGTTTCAAGGCGCTATTCCCCATCCCGCAAAACCTCCCTCAAGGTATCAAAGCATCAAACTGCTCATGCATGGCACTACGGGGCTCCGGGTGACTCGGCCCGCCCGCCAATGCGGCCAGATCCCCTCACGTGCGGGGAAGCGCCGCAGCGCTCTCCATCAACTCCCACGGGCCCTCTGCTCTCTGACGCCCTGCCGGGCGCAACAACGAGAAACGCCCCCCGCAGTGAAGTCCACGGGGAGCGCTCAAGAATAGTTTAGCCCACTCAGACTAGAAGCTGTTCTTGCGGTAGGCGCCCATTTCGGGGGCGTCTGGATTCACTTCCAGCCCAAGGTAACGCAGCACCACCAGCGGCTCCGTCTCGCTCAGGTTCTCAATAGTCACACCCGCCCGGGCTCCCGCCTCGGTGCAGAAGTATTCGTCCTCGGACAATTCCTTGAAACGGATCGACTCGGGACTGTTCAGGGGCTGACCGTTGATTTTTCCAACGCCCTGCACACAAATCAGCCCGTAGGCGCCGTTGTAGCGGATGGTACACTTGATCCTGGGACCGACAGTCAGTTCCTTTGCGGTGAAGAGCTGTTCGCCCGTGATTCGGCCGTAAACGATCCAACGATCCACGAAGGTTTCCTTCCGAGTGTCCGCAACGGGGACGGGCTCGAGGTAGTGGTTGTCCTTGAAATTCGCATCGCAGTTACCCTTCCAGTCCAGTTGGTGTACGATGAAACCGATGTCCCGGTGCTTCTTCTGAGGCATGTCCTTCACCAGCAACTCCCACGGGACGTACCGTCCCCTTAAAGCGCCCCGCGACGATGCCGCGTGCGCGGGCTGCAGAAAGGGGAGGCAAAAGGAATTTCAATTCGTGGGCGGGCGGGTGACCGGAGGGGACGCGCGCTTTTCCAGACCGTTAAATCCGGATAGGGGCCGTCACCAAAAAGAAGGTCGGTACGAGTGAACATGCGCCTGGCGCTGGGAAATCGCCGGAGTCGTTCGCGGGGTTTTTTAAGAGTGGGTTAGCTGCCCAAAAGCTTTAGAGCGCTCCGCGTCGAAACCGCGCGCGAGCTGCGGAAACGGAGCGAAAAGCAAATTCTCCCCTCTACCGTTAAGGAGGCAATGGACGGAGTCGTGTGGAATACGGAACGGCTCCAGTGGCATCAATGGCAGGACACTACAGCAGAGAGATTTCTTCATGCGGTCTCGTTCGTGGCGCCCGATTCAGGAAGGAGGAGGCGTAAGGGAGGATTCCGTGGAGGCATGGCAGAGTCTAAAAACCACATCGGGGGAGGGGGTGAAGATGGAGGCGAAGTTGCGGCGCTCAAGGAGGCCCTGCGCCTGAGCGAGGAGCGCTTCAAACTCATCTCCCTCGCCACCAACGACGCGCTATGGGACTGGGACCTGAAGAGCGGCAAGGTCTGGTGGGGGGAAAACTTCTTCACCACCTTCCATTACGCCTCGGCGGACATCGAACCCGGAATCGACTCGTGGGAAAACAGGATCCACCCGGAGGACTTAAGCCGGATCAGCGCCTCCATCCAGCAGTGCATTTGCAGTGGCGGCTCCAATTGGAGCGAGCGCTACCGGTTCCTGAGGAAGGACGGGCTTTACCGGGATGTTTTTGACCGGGGGTTTGTGCAGCATTCATTGTCGGGGGAAGCGGTGCGCATGGTGGGGGCGATGATGGATGTTTCCGAAACCAAGAAGGCGGAGGTGGAGGTTCAAAGGCTTTACAGGGAGATGGAGGAACGCGTGCGGCTGCGCACCCACCAGATCGAGGAGGCCAACGAAGCGCTGGAGGCGTTCACCTATTCGGTCTCACATGACCTGAGGGCGCCGCTGCGGCACGTGACTGGGTTCCTCCAGTTGCTGGCCCGCAGCAACGCAAGCCGTCTTGACGACGAGGGCAAAAGGTTCTTGAACATCGTCCTCAGTGCGGCGGAGAGGATGGCCCAGCTCATCGACGCCCTCCTGAGTTTCTCGAGGGTGGGCAAAAGCGAACTGCACATCACCCCTGTCAGCCTTTCGGGGATGGTGGCGGAGGTGGTGCAAAACATGAGCGTGGAAGCCGAAGGACGCGAGGTCGCATGGGCGCTGCTCCCGATGGGCTCCATCGAAGCGGATCCCATCCTCATCCGGCAGGTGCTGGTGAACCTTATCGACAATGCCCTTAAATACACGCGCTCTCGGCCCGTGGCCCGGATTGAAATTAGCGCGACGGAATCCCCCTCGGAAACCGTGGTCTCCGTGAAGGACAATGGGGTCGGCTTTGACATGAAGTACGCGGACAAATTGTTTTCCGTCTTTCAGCGCCTGCACACCGAATGCGAGTTTGAGGGGCACGGCGTGGGGCTGGCCAATGTAAAGCGGATCGTGGTGCGCCACGGCGGCCGTGTCTGGGCGGAGGCGGAGGAAGGGAGGGGGGCCTCGTTTTTTTTCTCAATACCCAAACCCGCACCGCAGGCCGCGGCCCATCAAAACCCACCGTCCCCATGATTGAAACCAAGCGCATCCTGTTTGTAGAAGACAACCTGAACGACATCGAGCTGACCCTGAACGCACTTCAGGAAAACGGCCTCGCCAACGAGGTGGTCGTGACCCACGACGGAGTGGAGGCCCTCGCGTACCTGCGCAGGACCGGCGCTTACGCGGAGCGCACCCCGGGGCTCCCGGTGGTGGTCCTGCTGGATGTCAAACTCCCCAAGATCGACGGCCTGGAGGTCCTCCGACAGATGCGGGCCGATCCCGAGTTAAGGACCGTGCCCGTGGTGATGCTGTCCTCCTCCCACGAGGAAAAGGACCTGCTACAGAGCTATTCGCTGGGAACCAGCGCCTATGTGGTCAAGCCGGTCGACTTTTATGAGTTTGTCGCAACCATCAAGCACCTGGGCCTGTTTTGGGGAATCATCAACGAACCGCCGCCGGGCACCCAAAGGATCCCCCGCAACGCGTTGTTGCTGCGCCGGGCCGAGCCCGACCAAACCCTGCCCCGCCAGGGGGCGCCGTGAATCCACGGGCCGAACAGGCCCTCGGGGAAGGGACCTGGGAAGGGGGACAGGGGTCGTTTTCTTTCACAACACCACCCTCCGATAAAACCCATTCCGGTTTTCAGATTCACCAGTGAAAAGCTGTCTGTCCCTGGTCCCCGGTCCCGGCATAAAAAAATTGCCGTCCCCCGCATTCCTTCGGCCTTTACTGTTTTCCCTACCGGACGACCGAAATCCCCGGATACTTCGGAATGATCGCGTCCTTGGTCATGATCCGACAGTTCCTTTCGAGGGCATCGGCAACCAGGGAGCAGTCATTCCACCCAATGCTTCAGGTCGCCTACTGAGAGAGCCGATTCCACCTCTTTAAATGTTCGGGAGGTTTGGTTCGGAGACAGCGGAGGTTGGATTTTTAAAGTGTTCCCGATCAGGAAAGGCGGAGAGTGGAGCAGGCATCTTGCCTGCTTGGCCGCGGAAGGCAGGCAGGATGCCTGCCCCGTTTTCGGGTTTCCTCATCAAGAGCGGTGGAGCGTGCAGCAGACACCCCGCACGCCGGAGCGCGGGCAGGCGGCACTCTCCTGCGCTCCCAGAAATTCCCAGCTTGAAGTCTTCGCGCTTTCCCAGTGCCTGTCATTCTCGGGAGTTTTGAGTCAGGCTGCCCTCCACCTCGCAAAAACAAGCCGTGTCTGTGCACCCATCGAAAACAGCGAAGAACCATTTCTCGCCAATCAAAGCACTTGCAGGCAGGTGAATAAGCTCAAGCTCCCCGGCTGCCCCCTCGTCGCTGCGGCTCCCCGGAGGGCTTGGACGCTGCAAAAGCGTGAAAAGAACGGCCGAAACCAGGACCATCTACGCTCTTGGGCCCAATCTAGGGCTTGAGCCTTCGACTGGAATCCGACAAGAATTTTCGGGTGTGGCCCCGCAAGGAGCGCAACCCGTCTCCCCCTTCCGAACTGTGAAACCTGTTTGATAAATCTGTGGGAAACTCATCTCCAGTCGACCTGTCATCCAGTCGCTTGTTGCAAGGAGTCAACCCCTCCCTTTTTCAGGTGAAAGTCACGCCCGCCCCCCTCAACGAGAGACTCCACCGGACCAAATCCAAGCACAAGAAAATCGCCCTTACGGTGCACCTCCGGGCCCAGCGCCAGATCCGGCAGAAGATCGCCTGGTCGATTGTCCACTACCCCGAGACAACCCTCGCGGCCGCCCGCGAAACTCTGGAACGCCAAATCCGCCGCTGTGGAAAGCTGCCGCGCTACCGGGCGTGGGAACAGATCCTTCAAACCGTCCCGGAAACTGTTGCAAAACAATTGCTACGCGAGGATGCGCGGGTGCAACAACGCAACTCCTGCCATCCTTTCGGGAATGCTCTTTCCGTGTATGAAGCGCATCACCCCAGAGGACCTCATTAAGGGGGCCGAAGCCGTGGCGGAGATCACGGGGCAGTCCCACATTTTCATCGTTGGAATGGCTTCCGCAGCCTTCTCCGCTCCAGAGGTGCGGGAGATTCTCACAGATGACATTGACCTGTTCACCCCAGACTCCGAAACCTGTTTTTTGGATGAAGTCATTGCCTCTGTGGGCGAAGGCAGTCCGTTTGAATCCAGTCACGGTTTTTACGTTGAACGCCTCGGGGCGTGGGTCCTTCTCACCCAACCGAGGGGTTGGATGCAGCGAGCCCTTACCGTACCCCATTCCTTCCTTACCATCAGGGTCCTTCACCCACTCGACCTTCTGTACAACAAATTGGAAGTTGGTCGGAAAAAAGATCTCGACGCTGCTGCTCAGATTCTAAGCCACGGCCCCGTTTCCGTGGAACAAATCAAAGCGTTTATCGCAGATTCGGCATCTCCTGCTGAAACCAAGGCAGCGATCCTCGAAAACCTCCACCGGGTTCTCCGGAGACTCAAACCCTCGGGAAGTTGAGGCGCAGCAAACCCCGACCCAGCGACGCAATGGCGCCGCCAGAAAAGTATGCGT
>JBILKV010000076.1:0-18917 GCA_044376515.1 Chthoniobacteraceae bacterium
CCCGCCCCCACCACGGGGGCCGGTCTCATCCACCGCCGCGAATTTCTACAGTCGGCAGCCGCCAGTCTCCTCGCGGGCGCCACCGCGGGCGCCGCAGGTGGACGCCCCGCTTTTGCAGCCGAACAGGCGGCTTCCGAGACGCTGGTCACCCAGCTGTTTCGTTCCCTCAACGACCAGCAGCGCGGCCTGATCTGCAGGCCCTTCGACGATCCGTTGCGTTCAAAAGTCAACAACAACTGGATGATCAACAAGTCCCAGAAGGAGGTACTCCACAACGACCAGCAGGATCTGGTCCGGCAGATCTTTATGGCGCTCCATTCACCCGAGTACGCCCAGCGCGTCTTCGACCAGGTCGTCCACGACTCGGAGGGCGACGGATTCGCGGCTGGAACCGCCGTTGCCCTGTTCGGCGAACCAGGGACCGGAAAGTTCGAGTTTGTACTGACCGGCAGGCACTGCACCCGCCGCTGCGATGGGGATTCGGTGGGGGGCGCCGCCTTCGGAGGACCGATCTTTTACGGCCATGCCGCAAAGGGTTTTCGTGAGGACGCCCAACACACGGGAAACGTTTACTGGTATCAGGCGCAGCGCGCCAACCAGGTCTTCTCCATGCTGGACGGCAAACAACGCGAAACGGCTCTGGTGGAGACCGTCAGAGCCGAGCGCGAAACCCAGACGGTCGCCCTGAGCGGTCGCAAACAGGGTTTGCCAGGCATTCCGATTTCCGCACTTGCGGCGGACCAGAAAGACATGGTCCGGGCGGTTCTTAAGGATGTCCTTGCCCCTTTCCGCAAGGAAGACGCGGCGGAATCCCTCCGCCTAATCGAACCGCAATTCGAATCACTCCACATGGCCTTCTGCAAGGGCATGGACATCGGTGGGGACGGCGTCTGGGACGTCTGGCAGATCGAGGGTCCACAGATGCTCTGGCTTTTCCGCGGAGCGCCGCATGTCCACGTCTGGGTCCACGTGCGCGACTCCAAAGTTTAAGTGGTGGTTGCTCTCGATCACGCCACCGCTCCCCCCCGCGCGGGCCGACCCGCTATAGGACGGCCCCATAAGACGGCCCCGATAAGGGACAGGCAGTTCTGGCACCCCCACCGTTCACCAGCCGCCCTCCGTTACCATGAGAAAAACCCACCCGATCCTCGCGCCTCTCTTGGGCGCAATGATGTGCTTCGGCGCGTTTGGCCAGACGGAGGCGGCGCAGAAGCCCAACATCATTGTGATCCTCGCGGATGATCTGGGCTGGAACGAACTGGGCTGCTACGGACAGCAAAAAATCCGCACGCCAAACCTGGACAGACTCGCCGCCGAGGGCCAGCGCTGGACGCAGTTTTACTCGGGCGCTCCCACGTGCTCGGCCTCGCGCAACGTGCTTCTCACCGGGCGCCATACCGGCGGCGTAACCGTTCAGGACCTCAAACGCGCGGACCCGAAGGAAACGCCGCACGACCTCCGTGGCGACTGGCCGATGGCAGCCGAGACCTACACCATCCACCGGGCGCTGGCAGCCGCCGGTTACACCACGGCGGCCTTCGGCAAATGGGGGATGGGAGAGTACGGAAGCCCAGGCGCTCCAGACCGCCATGGAGTCCAAACATTCTTTGGCTACACCGACCACCGGATGTGCCACACTTTCTACCCGCCCTTCCTTTGGAAGGACGGGGTTAAAATTCCGATCAACACACCCGGCGTACCCGGCCATGCACGGCAACCAGAGGGAGAGGTGAAGGCCGACACCTACCGCGGTCAAAAGCACGCGTCCGAGGCGATTCTCGAGGAGGCACTGGAATTTGTCTCTACGGCCGCGGGAGCATCCACACCGTTCTTCCTGTACTATTGCCCGCTGGAGCCCCATGTGGCCATGCAACCCCCACAGCAATGGGTCGATGCCTACCCTGAGGAATGGGATGCCGCGCCCTACCGGGGCGAAAACGGCTACCTGCCGCACCCACGCCCACGCGCCGCTTACGCCGCGACCATCTCCTTCCTAGACGACCACGTCGGCCAACTGATGCGCAGGCTCAGAGAGACCGGCGCAGACAAGAATACCTTGGTCGTCTTCACCAGCGACAACGGCACGACCCACGACGTCGGCGGGGTGGACCATCAGTTCTTTGATTCGGTTTCGGCGCTGCGTGGGCTCAAGGGGCAACTCCATGAGGGCGGCATCCGCGTGCCCACCCTGTTTTGGTGGCCCGGCAAGGTCGGGGCCTCGAAAGTGGTCGCACAACCCGGGTACTCCGCCGACCTCATGCCCACCCTCTGTGCGCTCACTGGCGCCGATCCGGGAAGTCCTTACGGAGAAAACCTGCTTCCGGTTGTACTCGGGGAAAAAGAATCTCTCGAACCAAGGAAACCCATGGTCTGGACCGGTGGCGCCTACGGCGGTCAGGTCGCGGTGCGTATCGGAGACATGAAGGCTATCCGCCGCCAGCTGTTTAAAGGCGCGAAAGGGGGCCCCTTGGGCTGGGAGGTGTACGATCTGTCTAAGGATGCCGCCGAGAAGACAGATCTGGCGTCCACTCGCCACGACATCATCGACGCGGCGTTGGATGTCCTGAAACGGGAATACAAGCGGTCGGAGCCGTTCCGCGAGCTTGCCGTTTTTGAACACTGACCGTCGGTCAGCCCAAGCGCTGATTGATCACGCACCTCACGCCAGAGCACGGAGGACGCAGAGACTGCCCCATGAGCCACCAACACCGCTGCGTCCGCCGTCCCTCAAATCTGCGCACACTTCAAGGTGAAGGCTTCCACCGAGACGCACGCCTCCTCAAATGGAGCTGCGGCCGCGGAATCCGTAGGGAGTGAACTGACAAGGCGGACACACAAATTTGCGCCCGTCTGCGTCCTTCTAAATTTCTAGACTCCGCTCCGTTTCAGGACCTTCAGCCCCGGTTCGGCGCCCTCCGAGAGGGTTGCGGGCTACTTGAGGTCACCATGAAGGCCGGCCTTGTGGAGCGCGTTGGAGAGCTCTTGCGTGCTGAAATCGCCATCCACCTTGAAGGATGTTGCCCCTTTGGTCGCGGTGTGGCCTGTCACACCGGCCACCGACAGCACGGCTTCCTCGGCGGCGGTCACGCATTTCCCGCAGCACAGATGCAAACTGTTCACGGTTATTGACTTAACCTTGCGATCTACCACCGCTGGCGCAACTGCACCCACCCCATAGTAGCCGTTCTTCACGAGGGACTCGGCGGCCAGTTTCGCCGTCGCCTCGTCCTTGGCGGTGATGGTCACCTTCCCTTTGTCGGTCTTCGCCGCGGCTCCCTCCACCTTGGCGACCGCCTCTACAATACCGGTGTCACACTTTTTGCAGCAGTTGTGCACTCCCGTCAGGACCACATTAGATTCGGCGACGAGCGAAAACGCGGAGACAAGCGAAATACCGGCAACGAGCAGGGGTGTTTTCATAGGCCGCCATCGCTACACAGACGCGGCCCGAAAGAAAGCCGATTTTTCTAGCCCTCAACGCGGCAACGCAGAAGACGGACGGCCGCACTGAAAGCGGCCGCCAACAGCCCCCCCTAACCGTAGCTCGACTCCACGCGCTTTGCGACGTCAAGATACCCGTAATCCGCCTCGTAAACTTCCTTCAAACAGGCGAGACAGTCGGTCTGGTTTCCCAATCGTTCATGCAACAGGGCGAGACGATACAGGGCGTCCTTCTTGGCGACGTCCATCACCGGCATTTCCGCAACAGCCGCCTTGTACTGCTGAACAGCCATGTCGTTCATCCCCTTTTCCTCGTAACACCGGCCCAGCAAACTGATCGCCCTTAGACGCACATTTGGATTTTGACGGGCACGCTGCAGTTCTGGGATCGCCTCAGTGTACTGCCCGACGCTCATCATCCGCTCGCCCAGTTCGAAACGCAGCTGGAGGTCGGTGGGATTTCGGTCCACGCGCTTGCGCGCATCCGTGATCTGGGCCGAGTCGCGTTCAATTTTGAGATTGGCCAGTTGCTCGCGGTAGGTGGCGGCATCCGGATGCGCATCCCCCCCGGCAGCAAACCAATCCTCCAAAGCCTTGATGGAGTGATCCAGCTGCCGCATCACGAGGTCGGAATGCTTCCTCACCAGCGCCGGGTCACTCGAACCGTTCAACTGGTTGCAGTATCCAAACCACTGGACGGCCCCGGCCAAGTCCTCCGCCGCACCCGTCTGCTCCAAACGAAGTTCCATCAACTGCGCAATCTGGCGCACCACCTCGACGTTCTGGGGCTGCGTCTCGTACTGCTGACTCAGCTCGCCAAGCTGTGCATCAATGGTTCCCAGATCCTTGAAGGTCCTTCCCTTCTGTTCCAAAGACTTGGCCTCGTCCTTGTCCTTGATGAGATCCCGGTAGCTTTTGGCCGTTTCCCAACCACCTTGCTTCATGGTGAGCATCGCCGCCGTATCTTTGGCTCGCTTCAAGGCCGTCAGGTCGGAGGGGTCGACTTCAGAAATCCGGTTGAAAATTTGCAGGGCCAAATCCGGGTTCTCCGTCGAGAAGTAGAGGTCCCCGAGTTCGTGCAGCACCTTGGTGTCCTTGGGATTGCCCTTCGCCAACGTTTCCAGAGCGAAAACAGCGATCTCGGGAAAACCTGCAGCGATTGCCGCGTCCTTGAGCCGGTTGTTGGCGGCCACGTTAAAAGGATCCGCCTCGAGGATGCGTTCTGAATTTTCCATCGCCGCCAGCGGGTCCTTTTTTACGGCGCCGCCCCCCGCCAAGGAAACGGAAGAAAGGCTTCCAAAAAAACTGCTGCTGCCCTTTTTCCCGTCGTTTTTCGAAATGGCCGCGGAGCGAAGCATCTTGCGGCCCTCAAGGAACCCGGGAGCTTCCTTCAACACATTCTGTAAAAGAGAAATTGCGTACCCATAGTTCTTCAACTCGGCGGCACTCTTCGCCTTGATCCAAAGCGCGCGCGCCTTGTCGGGCAGTTCTTTTTCTGAGCAAATGGCCATAAGGGGGACTTTCGATTCTACGCTTTCCTTCGCTGAAAGCCAGCACAAGCCTCCTGCGCAAAACGACACGCATTCCATTCCCGATGGAGCCCATCCATGCGGCCGCCCCAGTCACCCACGCGCCGTCGGTCTGGGCCCCTCCTCATACCAACTCTCAATGCTAACCGGAGTGTTTCCGCCCCGAAAGGGGAGGCCACTCGCAGCCCATGGCAACGCCGTGGGTTTGATCCGTTCTAAAACATGAAGCCCAAGGGGCGCCCCATGAGGAAGCCACGCTTTCGGATGGACCGGGCAGGTGACTGTGCCCTTTCAGGGCGTATTCTTTTTTGGGGACGGTTTTCCCATGGCGTTGCCATGGGCTGAAAGAGAAATGCCCCTTGCGGGGCGTCAGATTTGGCGAAAATCCGCGCCGCTTTTCTCAACAAGGCGGAACGGTTAATTCACGGGGTTCCCATCGCTAATAATCCAGAAAACTCAGATACGTGGTATCAAACGGTTAAGCACCGCCCCTGCGCACTCCCTCGGCATTGAAAATGCCGGAAAATGGTGGCCATACCCACCGCCCTTTTGACTCCCAAAAGTGCGTCACGCCATTTGCCTCCGCAGGCAGCGACCGTCTCAGCCCCCCCTCACCTGGCTGTCCATTCCCGCCCCGCGAGGCTGGCAGATCCCCTTGTGGCGCAGGCCTTGGTCAACCAGTTTGAGAAATGACCGCGCCTTGAGGTTCCGGAGCCATCAACATCGATCCCGCCTTTTTAACCCTCTAGCAGGGAGGCATTAAAGATTCCCGCCAACCATGCGGGTCGTGTTTAGCGTTTCAAAAATGACGCGTCTGTTTGGGCGGCTTTTAAATCTGCTGCTCTGGCACCCGTGGGCCGCATGCGCTGCACGGACTGAACGCCTCCCAACATGGTAGTGTTCCTCGCAGCGGACATAGGCTGGGAGGACTACGGGGGTTACGGCAACCCCGCCGTGCGCACCCGCGACATTGACGCGCCCGCGGCGAAAGGCAGGTGATACGCCCGGGCGTTTTTGACTGCAAGCAGCCGCATTCCCAGCCGCTCCAGCATGCACGCTTTCGAGCCCGAACCGACTCGTCTCCGTCGGCAAAAAAGCCCTCCTCCAAATATTCCACCGTGCAGCCCGGGATCTGGCAATCGAACCCGTTGCCATTAGCGCTCCGAAGGACCCGCGAAAAATGAGGTGCTCCCCCCCATGCCACCAAATACGAGGCAGGCTTTGCCCGACCAATCAACTGAGGATCAGCCCCGTGGCGGGAGATTCGGTGAGGATGATTTTTCCGTCACCTTTGAGCGTCGCGGTGATGTCAAGGAGCCGGAAGAGCGCAAGCGCGACCTCCGGTTCGCTTTGAATGCTCGCCAGGGCACGCCCCACAATCTCGGGGCGGACGGCCTGGGCCTGGCCCAGCCTTTGGGACGCCTGTTTGTCCGCTTCCGAATGGATGATCGCAACGGTGTTGTCCCCCGCCTGTTTCATGGCCGCAGTAACCTGACGGAGCCGGTTGACCACCTTACGCTGGATCTCCGCAATCATCCCCTGATCCCTGAAGGCGACCTTCCGGATGTAAGTGGAACCCAGCGCAAAACCCCATTGCGAAGAGGTGGGCGAGACCTCCTCGCGCACCTTGCGTGAAAGCGCATCACGGTCTTCGAGAAGCACGTCCAGCTTGAGGTTGGATAGCTGTTTGACCACGGCCGTGGCCACGTTTGCATTGAGCGACCCCATCGGCGAGGAGTTGCGAAACAAAAAGGCTTCCGGATCGTTCACGTACATCTCAAACCAGACGCCCACCCCCATCGGCGCTCCTTCCTCCGAATTGACCAACTGGTTGCGCAGGTAGGATTGGAAGAGTTGCGTGCTCACTATGTAGGACTTTCCAAAAAGCGGGAACAGCAGGGCCTTCAGCCCAAAGTGAAGCGGCGGAAAAATCAGGCCCGGTTCCTCCACCCTGCCCACCACCTTCCCAAAGAACGTGTAGACCACCACCGTCCGTTCGGGCAGCACCCGCCACAGTTCGAGAGCGGTTCCCAGAAATGCGATCAGGGGCACGCCGATGAAGGCAATCATCAGGCCGGAGATTAAAGAGACGGGAAAGGACATGGCGGTTGGCGGTTTTACGGTTTGCTCAGCGCTTCGGGTCTTTGGGCGGAGGCCGGCTCCGGACGCTTCAGAGTTTCAGGATGGTCTCCGCCGCCCGCTCCCTCAACGGCAGGCTGGCGTTGCGCAGGTAGGCCTCCAAAGCCACATCCCCGCCCATGCGCCGCATGGCACTCAGGGTTTTGGCAAGTTCCAGCAGGGGCGCGGCTTCCGCCGCGGCCTTGTTTTCGGAGATTTGGACAGCCTGTTCGGCCATTTTGAGCTTCGTCTCGGCATCGGCCCTCGCCTGGCTGACGGCGGCCGCAACCTGATTCTGGGTGGTGTTGATCGAAGCCAGAGCCTCGTCCACGTCACTCGGAGGGTCGATGTTGGTAATGAGCGCCGCGTCAAATTCTATGCCGTACCGTGCCGCCGTCTTGCGGCACGCTTCCTCCATGTGCCGGTTGATGAGTGAAAGGTTCCGGCGCAGATCGTTGATCGACACCCCCTCCACCGCGCCCTCGGAATTTTCGGCGTCAAAGGTCGCAATCCGGTCCCGGAGCGTGGAGATAAAATACCCCACCACATGGGCCGCGGGCTGCGCAGCACCGAACAGGTACGCGTAGAGGTTGCGTTCGCAGGGCTTCCAACGAATCTGCCCCGAGATCTGCACGGTGAGGTTGTCCTTGGTGACCGCCTCGATAAAGTCCTGTTTCAGCTGCGGATCCCAAGTGATGTCCGCGGTCTGGATCGTCATGTCGACCTTGTAAAGCCGCTGCCAAGGCCACTTGAAGTAGGGCCCCCCCGGCGAAATCACCCGGATCACCGGGTAGTTGTAACGGGCCTTTTCCTCTTCGCTCAGGAGCCCCCCCAGTTCCGGATCCTCCCCCGTGCTCCCAGCGAGCCGCTGCGCGCGGCCGAAGGTCGTTACGACCCCGCGCTGGGTCGGGCCGATGGTATACACTCCGAAGAGCAGGGTCAGCGCGGCCGCAAGCACCACCCCCAACAGCAGGCCCGGAAGGATTTCTGACATACCCATACTATAAGCGGTAATTTCTCCGCGGCAAATGCAGTTGTGCCCCGGACAGCTTCCCCCGCGCGGACCGCACTCGGACCGGCCCTTTGGCCCTTTTTCAAAACCGAAACCGAAGGAGCGGGTCGCGGGTTATCGCGTTGCCCCACAGCCACTGGAAGGCGCCGCCGTCGCGTGGTACAGACGGCTTGCAACCTGCGGAATTCCGTCAAAATACGGAGGCCCGCTGCAGCCTGTGTCCACACCAGCCCCCCCATGCCTCCGATAGTCACCGTCCGCATCCGCCACGAAAACGGTTCCGAGACCACCCACGACCTGGGCGAGGGCTCCTACATTTTTGGCCGGGCCTCCTCCTGCGATCTGGTGGTCGGCTCAATGGGGGTGTCAAGAAACCACGCCCAGCTGACCGTCAAGACCGGTGCACTCGTCCTGAGCGACCTCGGAAGCAAGTGCGGCACCTTTGTCAATGCCGAGCGGATCACCGAGCCCACGACCGTCGTTCCTCCTGCGGTGATTGGTCTGAACGATGTGTCCGTCCATCTTTCCACCGTTGCTGCGGCAACCCCCTCCGAGGGGGAGATGCCGGAGGAGGGCGTCGCCTTTTCCCTGAGTGCCTCGATTCTGGCGCCTCCCCCGCTGAAGGAACTGGCGGACCAGGCACGCAGGCGCCTCGAGCTCCTTTACGACCTGCCCCTGACGCTGGCGGCGGAGAAAGATCTGGGCCGCCTCTACGGCCTGATTCTGGACCGCGTCCTCCAATTGATTCCGGGGGCCGTGCGCGGGGCGCTGCTCATCAAGGAACCCATGTCCGGCAAGCTTGAGCTCCGGGCCTCCGTTCCCGCGAGCGCCCCGCCGATCAGCCGCACCCTGATCCTGCGCGCCGTCAGCCAGCAAACCGGGTTCATTTGGGGCGACAACGCTGAGGATCAGGATGACATCTCCCAAAGCATGGCCGCCATCCGCATCCGTACCGGCATGTACGCCCCGCTGGTCTGGGAGGACGACAGCATCGGGGTGCTTTTTGTGGACAACCCGGAGCGCGCCAGAGCCTTCTCCAAGGAGGACCTCCAGTTTCTTTTATCGGTTGCCAACTACGCCGCTTCCGCCGTCGCCAATCAACTGCTGCAGCACGAGATCGAGCAAAACAACCGGACCCTCGAACACCTGCTCACCAACTTCTCGCCGAAAATTCGCGGACGGCTCCTCGAGAAGTCCCGCGAAGGTCGCCTCCAGCCCGGGGGCGAAAAATCCATCGTGACCATCCTGCTTTCGGATCTGCGGGGATTCACCAAGACCAGCATGCACCTCGATTCCGAGGACGTCGTAAACATGCTCAACGATTATTTCCGGGTGCTCGGCGAGGAAATTTTCCGCCACGACGGCACCATTGACAAATTCATCGGGGACGCGGTGCTTGCGATTTTCGGGAGTCCCGAGGCGGATCCCCACCATGCTTGGAAGGCGCTCTGCGCGGCGATTCAGATGCAGGCGTGCATGCACAAAGTCAACCTACGGCGCCGGGCCGAGGGACTTCCGTTCTGCGAACTGGGGATCGGGATTTACACGGGCGAAGTGCTCCACGGGTTCATAGGCGCGGAGGACCGGTTGGAGTTCACGGTGATCGGTGACACCGTGAACAAGGCCAGCCGGTATTGCGATGCAGCCCGACCGGGGGAGATCGTGCTGGGACCGCTCACGCATCAGGCGGTGGCCGCCGGGGTCCGGGCGGAACCCCGGAGGATCACCACCAAGCATGAGTCCGACCTGCCCGCCCACGTGGTGGACTGGCGCAACTCGGGCGTGGCCGGCCTGAGCATGTAGGCCTGTGGCCTGAGCGTGTAGGCCTGTGGCCGGGCGTGTAGGCCTGTGGCCGGGCGTGTAGGCCTGGAGGGATTCGAACCCCCAACCAAGGGATTATGAGTCCCCTGCTCTGACCATTGAGCTACAGGCCCGCGCAACGCTGAACAAACCGTATGCGGGGCAAAGACTCAAACGGAATCCTCTTCTTTGGTTGCAGAGCCCAACGTTGCGTGGGAGGGTAAACAAACCGCCTTATGTCATCCCAGGTCACAGCCTGCTCCCTTACCTCCATTGCGCCCGACCCCACCCGAACGGTCGAGAATCTGCGCGTGAGTGAGGTCAAGCGTCTCGTCTCCCCTGCACAGGTCAAGGCGCAGCTTCCCGCCGAGGGCGCCCTGCTTGATCGAATCCGTGAGGCGCGGGCAACGGCCCGACGGATTCTCCGTGGAGAAGACCGCAGGCTCATGGTGGTCGTGGGCCCCTGCTCCATCCACGACCCGGTTTCCGCCCTCGATTATGCCAGGCGTCTAGCGGCGCTCGCAGAGGAACTGCGCGAACGGGTCTTTCTCGTGATGCGCGTTTATTTTGAAAAACCCCGCACCACCGTCGGCTGGAAGGGCCTCATCAACGACCCGCATCTGGACGACTCCGGCGAAGTGGAAAAGGGCATCCACATCGCCCGCAAGCTACTGCTCGATGTCGCGGAACTGGGCCTGCCAGCGGGCACGGAATTTCTCGACCCTATCATTCCCCAGTACATCGCCGATCTGGTCAGCTGGGCGGCCATCGGTGCGCGGACCACGGAATCCCAAACCCACAGGGAAATGGCCAGCGGCCTCTCCATGCCGGTTGGCTTTAAAAACGGTACGGACGGAAGCATTCAAACCGCCCTCGACGCCATGCGTTCGGCATGCGCCCCGCACAGTTTCCTCGGCATCGATCAGGAGGGCATGACCAGCATCATCAAGACCTCCGGCAACCCGGACAGCCACATCGTGCTGCGCGGCGGCCGGGACGGCGCCAACTACAGCCCCGAACACACCGCTGCGGCGGCAGACAAACTGCGTGAGGCCCGGTTGCCCGCCTCGCTCATGGTGGACTGCAGCCACGCCAACAGCGGCAAGGATCCCCTGCGCCAACCCGAGGTGCTCCGCAGTGTGCTGCAGCAACGCGGCAGTGGACGCGACGATCTGGTTGCCGTAATGCTTGAGAGTCACATCCATCTGGGCACCCAGGCGGCCGCGCCCACGGGCCTCAAATACGGGGTCTCCGTGACCGACGCCTGTCTGGACTGGGAGACCACCGCCTCGCTGCTGCGAGAGATCTAGGCGGGCCCGCTCCAACACACCCCAACACACCCCAACACACCCCAACACACCCCAACACACCCCAACACACCCCAACACACCCCAACACACCCCAACACACCCCAACACACCCCGCGAACCGCGCGCGGCCCAGTTTGGCTGAGTGAAACCATGGACCTCCAGCGCAAACTCGAAATCCTCGCCGACGCGGCCAAGTACGACGCTTCCTGCGCCAGCAGCGGCGCCGCACGCAAGGATTCCCGCGGCGGAAAAGGCGTGGGCTCCACCGGCGGGGCGGGCATCTGCCACTCCTACGCCCCGGATGGGCGCTGCATCTCCCTGCTGAAGGTGCTCCTCACCAACGCGTGCCTGTACGACTGCCACTACTGCATCAACCGCCGCTCCAGCAACGTGCAGCGTGCCCGCTTCACCCCGGACGAGGTGGTCCGCCTCACGCTGGATTTCTACAAGCGCAACTTCATCGAGGGCCTCTTTTTGAGCAGCGGCATCATCCAGAGCGCGGACCACACGATGGAACTGGTGGTGGAGGTCGCACGCACACTGCGCGAGGACCATCACTTCCGGGGTTACATCCACCTCAAGACCATCCCCGAAGCCTCCCCCGCCCTCATTGAACTCGCCGGTCGGTACGCCGACCGCATCAGCATCAACATTGAACTGCCCACCCAGCAGGGCCTCAACAACCTCGCCCCCGAAAAAAACCTCGCCCGCACCCAGGACGCGATGGGCCATATCCGCGGGAAGATCGAGGAGAAGCGTTCCGAAAAACGCCGGCCGGACGCCCCCAAACCGCCACCCTTCGCGACCGGCCAAAGCACGCAGATGCTCGTCGGTGCCGACGACTCCACCGACTCCGTCATCCTCCAGCGCGCAGACCTGTTGTACGACCAGTACCGGTTGCGGCGGGTCTATTACTCGGGGTTCAGTCCCATCCCTGAGCCCTCCGCGCGCCTGCCCGTCAAGCCCCCGCCGCTGGTGCGCGAACACCGCCTCTATCAGGCGGACTGGCTGCTGCGGTTCTACGGGTTCAAGGTGGAAGAAATTGCCTCGGAAGCCGTCCCCAACCTCGACCTGCACCTGGACCCGAAGCTGGCCTGGGCGCTCCGAAACCGCGCCCGTTTCCCCGTCGATGTGAACCGTGCGCCGCGCGAGGCCCTGCTCCGCGTTCCCGGCCTCGGGGTGCGCAACGTGGAGCGGATCCTGAGTGCGCGCCGTTATGCGCGGCTGCGCCTTGCCGATCTGCTGCGCTTGCGCGTTCCCATGAAGAAGGTGCTGCCCTTCATCATTGCGGCGGACCACACGCCCGCACGACTCGGCCTCGACGACGACGCACTCCGCGAGCGGTTTCTCCCGCCGCCGCGCCAGCTGGAACTACAACTCGATGCACCTCCGGCCACCGGCGCGGGCGATCTGGAATCAGTGCGTTCGGGCGAGCTCTAGCCATGCGCACCGCCGCCATCCAGCCGGTGTTCGAGGATTGGCGCGACCAGGCGCGGGCACTTCTCGCGTTGCGCGTTCCGCCCGGAGAGGTGCTGTGGTCGGACGCACCGACTGAGCCGGGGCTGTTTGCGCCGGTGGAGAACCTCGCCCCGGGTTCCCCTGCGCCCAAGGTGCCCGCGGCGTTTCTGGATCTGGCCCGTACCGTCGCCGCCCACACCGATTCCAGACGCTGGGGCGCACTCTACCGCGTGCTCTGGAGACTCACCCACGGGGGGGAACGGCATCTCCTTGCAGTGGCCACCGACCCTGAAATCCGCCAACTCCAACTCTGGGCGAAGGCCATCGGCCGGGACATTCACAAGATGCACGCCTTTGTGCGGTTCCGTCTCGTCGGCACGGCTGAGCCCACCGGGCGGGAGCAATTCGTGGCGTGGTTCGAGCCCGAGTACCGGATTGTCCGGCTGACCGCCGGTTTCTTCCAGAAGCGCTTTGCCGGAATGGACTGGTCGATCCTGACCCCGGAGGAATGTGTCCACTGGGACGGAAACACGCTCCATTTTACCGCCGGTGTGCCGCGCTCTGAAGCACCTGACGAGGACGCACTGGATGAGCTCTGGCGTACCTACTTTCGGAGCATCTTCAATCCGGCCCGGCTGAAGGTGAGGGCGATGCAGTCCGAAATGCCGAAGAAATACTGGAAAAACCTGCCCGAGGCGCCCCTCATCCCCCAGTTAATCTCCGAGAGCGCCGAGCGGGTGGAAGGGATGCTCCGCACCGAACCACGCCCGGTCAAACCCGCGCCGCGGAACGCGTATCTGGAATCGCTGCACGCTCAGAACAACCCGGGCTCCCAGTCGGAAGGGGAAGCGCCCGCCGATCCCCGCAAATCCCTTTAGAGACCGTTCCGGATCCTACGCTTGAACTCGTCGGCCGGAAGGGTGAGCAATTCGTCGTACTGGGCTCCGGTGATCAGTCCCATGGCCAGCATCGACTTGACCATCGCCTCCTGACTGGGCTCGTGATGGCTCTCGTCGGTTTGCTCCCCGAACAGGAGGACCATGAGTGTTTTGCCCACGATGTTCATGAGGATCCCAAACAGGACCAACCCGAGCAGCATGGTGACGCCGGCCACCGCGCGGCCGAGGAAACCCACGGGGTACATATCGCCGTAACCGGTCGTGGTGAGCGTGACAATGCACCACCACATGGCGGAGGGAATGGAGGTGAAGAAATGCTTGTCCGCCGGGATTTCCTGGTCGGAGATCGGATCGGTGGGGACGAACTTTTTCTCGTCCTCCTTCAGATCCTTGGAGGCGGGGTCTTCGGCGAGTTTCGCGTCCAGTTGCTTCTGTCCCTCCTCCATCACCTCCTTGGTGTAGAGGCCGCCCTCGAAATGGTACATCAGGGTGCTTGAAATCATCATCACCGAGAACAGGGCGATCAGATAGATCCGGAGGTTGGCGACGATGGGATTACCCTTGTTGCCCGGAATACTCATTTGCTGGAGCGCCATCCGGGCGATTTTCAACACGCGCAGCACCCGGACCACTCGCAGCAACCGGAACACTTTGGCCCCGCGCAGCGCCGTGAAGTTGAGGAGCATCAGGTAGCTCGGCAGGATGGAAAGCAGATCCACCATGCCCCAAAAGCTGAAGAAATAACGCAACCGGTCCTTGGCGAAGTACAGGTTGGCCAGATAGTCGATCGTGAAAAACACCACCGCTACAAACTCCACTCCCGACAAAAACCACCCCTGCTCAGTTTGGAAGGATTCCACCGTCTCCAGGGTCATGGCCACGCAGGAGAGGAAGATCAGGAAATTGAGAATCGACTGCCACCGCAGGAAATTCGGATTCGTGTAGTCCGTGAACATCGAAGAAAGGAAGGATTTCTTCTGGGAATTATTTTCACTCATAAGAAGACTTTGGTATGGACCGTGCCGCGGGCGGGCGGAGAGAGAGCAGCATTGAACATGCCAACCCAAGGCCGGAAATCGCCTGCTGCGCCCGGAACAAAGGGGTCTACCCCAGCCAACCTCACCGCCTCGCGACTCAAGCGCTCGATTTCCGAAACCCTCCCGGATCGGATCAACAAACACTCCCCCCTCCAACTGCCGCCCACGGAGGGCACCCCCGGCTGCGCCCGATACTCCGCCAGATTGGCCGTCCCCCCGGCCTCCCGCGCCGGGAAGAACTTCAGCAACAGGACCCCCGATTCCAGCGCCAACTCAACGTCCGAGGGCGGCATCACCCCTGGAATAAAGAACCACTCCAGAACAGCCGCCACCCGGACCACCCGTGGATTCAGCCCGGACGCCAACCCACGCTGGGCCCCCGCCTCCACCGCCCCCTGAGTCTGTTCAGGCGAGAGCACCGTCCCCGCCACCACCGGCCGACCAGTTGCTGCAAGGGCGTCGGCCAGCGGCAGCGCGCGCTGACAGCGTCCAACACCCCCAACGGCACAATTCGATGCTATGTGACTTCAGCGGTCGTGCGCTTTGCTGCTGACTGAGGTTTCCTGCGCCGGCGATGCCGCGGTTCGTCACACGCCTCCCACACGCCTCCCACACGCCTCCCACACGCCTCCCACACGCCTCCCACACGCCTCCCACACGCCTCCCACACGCCTCCTTGAGGACGCATCCACCGTGAGGCGCAAGCTAGATCGTGATTTTCCGCGTCCGTGCCACCACCGGCCACGTCTCATCGGCCCTCCCCCCGCGGGCCACATAAACGTCACTGTGCAGCGCAACCGTCGGACAGATGTGCCACGGGATGCCGTGAACAACCGAGCCCACCGGAAACTGGGCGGCGCGCGACGTCTCCACCACCAGGTGCTCCTCGCTGTGCATCACGGCCCGGGCGTCGGGCAGCTCGGGAAACACCACGCGCGGATGGGGCATTTCACTCGCAACCGCCTTGTGCCCCAAATCCAGACAGACTCGGGCCACTCCGGGATGGCTCACGACCCGCGCCAGCAGCGTGGCGGCCGGCAGAAACTCCAGATCCGGCATCTTGCGCGAATAACCCGCGTCCCAGAGCAGCGTGGTGCCCGGCGAACACTCGACACCCTCCCGTCGGGCATGCATCGGAAAAGTCGGGGTGCCGCCCGCCACCACCTTGGAAACGGTCAGACCTGCGGACACCAACTGACCCCGCAACCACTCGACCGCCTCGAAGGAGCGATTGCACGCCTCGGTCCGGTCTCCGACGTCGCTTTGCTGCAGGTGGCCGTCATAGGCATGCAGACCGCCCACGTGCAGGCCCGACATTTCGGTCATCTCCGCGTAGAGCAGCGCCGCGTCCTCACCCCGCAAGATGCCCGAGCGCCCCATCCCGACGTCCAGATCAAGGAGCACCTCAATCCGGATGCCGGCCTCCAATGCGGCCCCGTTCAACGCGTCCGCAACCCGGGACGAATCCACAATCGTCGAAAAGTGCACCTCCGGAAAGGCGCGGATCAAATGCAGAAACCGCTCCACCGCCGGTCCCACCGGCTGCATGGCGAGCAGAATATCGAGCGCGCCCGCGGTGGCGGCCATCTCAGCCTCGGCAATGGTGGCGCACTTGCATTTGGTGATGCCCCTGGCCACCTGCATCGCCACGATCTGCGGCAGCTTGTGGGTTTTCACATGGGGCCGGAGGGTGGCCGGCCCCTGGCTGATCGCCAACATCTGCGCCAGATTGCGCTCCACCCGTTCCAAGTGGATGACCAGCGCCGGCGAAGGCACCTCCTCCTCATTTTCCAACCGCATCCATTCAGTCCAAGGTGTCATACAAGTTCAAAAATTGCCTCAATCTCCACGGCTATGTTTCCCGGCAGCGGTCCCATTCCCACCGCGCTTCTCGCTCCAATCCCGCACTCCTCCCCGAATACCTGCGCGAAGAGTTCGCTGCACCCGTTGATCACCTTCGGGTGGTCGTAAAACTCAGGAGCGGAATTGACCATCCCCAGTACCTTCACCACGCGGGCGACTTTGTCCAGCGAACCCAACTGCGCCTTAAGCGTCGAGAGGATCGCCAACCCCACCTGCCGCGCGGCCGCGTACCCCTCTTCAAGCGTCAATTCGCCGCCGACCCGACCCACAATCAGACTGCCGTCGAGTTGCACCGGTCCATGACCCGAAACGTAGGCCATCTGCTGGCACACAATCAGGGGCCGGTACACGGCAACGGGCCTGGGGGCCGGTGGAAGTGGAAGCTGAAGACTGCTGAAGCGCTGTTCGTGGGTCATGTGAGGGATTCGCTGTGGCCGCATGCCTTCTGCGGAGCAATCCGGCAGGGCCCGTGCGTCGAGGAGGAAAGCAGGTTCCGCGCTAGGGCGGGAGCCGAAAAACGCCCCGCACCGGGACCGTTCGCCACGCCTCCGGCGTTTACACGGTGAAGCTGATTCGCAAAGTTACACCCATATGAACGACCTGAGCCCACGCATCGCCGAAGCCGTCCTCTCCGGCGCCCTTCTGGAAAGCAGCGCGACCAACCTGCGGAAACTTCTTTCGACCTCCGGCGATTCGGTCGTGCAGGAAAGCGTCGCCGAACTCGTCGCCGCAGGGGCCTGGGCGGAACTCAACGACCGCTTTTTCCGCACTCTGGCTTTCGGGACGGGCGGACTCCGCGGACGCACCATCGCCAAAACCGTGACAGCCGCGGAACGGGGCCGGGAACAGGCCCTCGGAAGGCCGGAACACCCCTGCGTCGGAACCAACGCCATGAACGGCTTCAACGTCTCGCGCGCCACGCAGGGTCTGGCGGCTTACGTCAAGGAGTACCATGCGGGCCAGGGAAAGCCGGGCCGCCCTGCGCTGGTCATCGCGCACGACACGCGTTTTTTCTCGCCGGAGTTTGCCGCGCTGGCCGCGAAAGTCGCCTCGGAAAACGGCGTGGACGTCTTTCTCTTTGCCGGGGCGCGTTCAACCCCCCAACTATCCTTCACGGTGCGGGAGCGAAACGCACAGGCCGGCATCGTCCTGACCGCAAGCCACAACCCACCGCACGACAACGGCTACAAAGTCTACTTCGACCAGGGCGCGCAGGTGGTCGAACCCCACGCCAGCGGGATTATCGCCAGAGTCAACGCGCTTGAAACCGACCGCTACACCCCGCTGCCCAAAGAGCAGCAGGGCACCATCACCGTGCTCGGCCCCGAGGCCGACGACGCCTACATGAAACGGCTGGCAAGCCTCGTCCTCGACCCGGCTCTGGTCGCGGCCGCCGGCGGTCTCAAGTGCGTGTTCACCTCCATCCACGGCACCGGCGGCACCATCATCCGGCCCATGCTGGAAGAACTCGGGTTCAAACACACCACCGTGGCGGTGCAGGACGAGGCCGACGGCCGTTTCCCCACGGTGAAAAGCCCCAATCCTGAAAACGCCGAAGCCCTCTCGCTCGCCATCGCCCAAGCCGACGCGGAGCATGCGGATCTGGTCATCGCCACCGATCCGGACTGCGACCGCATGGGAGTGGCGGTGCGCAACCGCGCGGGCGGGATGGAGCTTCTAAGCGGCAACGAAATCGGCTCCCTGATGGCCTATTACCGAGTGCTCAAACTCAGGGAGCAGGGTGTCATCACTCCTGAAAATGCCTCCCGCTGCGTGCTCATCAAAACGTTTGTGACGACCGATCTGCAAAAGCAGATCGCTGCCGCCAACGGCCTGCGCTGCGTGGAGACCCTCACCGGCTTCAAGTATATCGGCGCCAAGCTTGGCAAATACGAGCAGGCCCTCCCGGAGGACATCCGCGCCCGGTACCGTTCCCTGACGGAAGCCGAAACCCGCGCAGCCAGGCTCACCCACTCCAGTTATTACGTCTGCGGCGGCGAGGAGAGCTACGGCTACAGCGCGGCCGATTTTGTCCGCGACAAGGACGGCAACGGGGCGGCCATTGTGTTTGCCGAGGTGGCCGCCTACGCCCGATCGCGTGGGCTGAGCCTCCCGGAGTTGCTCGACGAGGTCTACGCGAAGCACGGTTACTTCAAGGAACAGAACGGCTCGCTCACCTTCGAGGGCGCCGAGGGTGCCGCGCAAATTGCGCGCCTCTCCGCCTCCTACGCGGAGCATCCCCCGCGGGAGGTCGACGGCTCCGCCGTGGTCGGCTTGCGCAACTTCGCGAACGAATCGTTCACCGACGTCGAGGGGGATCCGATTCCCAGAGAGAACATGCTCATCCTTGAACTCGCCGACGGCCGCCGGATCGCCGTGCGCCCCTCGGGCACCGAACCAAAAATCAAGTTCTACATGTTCGCCAGAACGCTGCCGCCGGAGGACGGCAC
>JBILKV010000236.1:0-6598 GCA_044376515.1 Chthoniobacteraceae bacterium
GCCCTCCGTTGACATCCAGCGATAAATCCAAATCCGCGAGCAACTGCAGATCCGAAAGCTTGCCCTCGTCAAGCAGACCACCCAACACCTTGCTCGAAATACGGATCCCGCGGTAGAGAGGGTTTTGCCCAAAGCGTTTCGCATTTACCGCAAAGCCCGCCTGTCCCGGATCCAGGTGACCCACAATCCCCACCACGAAGGGATCCTCCTTCGCGAGGTCGAGCAGCCACTGGTTGTCCTCCAGCCATGCGCTGGCCTCGACAATCACCGTGCCCGTCACTGGGCGAAACTTGGGAATCGCCCGCAGATCCGCGGGAAGGACCCGACGGTAGAGAGGGGTGTTTTTTCCAGGCCATGGCACGCCCTCGGGCCGCGTGGGGTCGTAAAAATGTGTGTGACAATCGATGACGTCGAGCGGCTGCTCGACGCCCCCGGTTGCGCCCACACACCGGGCGGTTTCCGCCAACATCAGAGCCGCGGGCAGCGCCAGAAATTCACGTCGTTTCATGGATTCATCTGACCAAGGGACCGCACGATGGGCCAGCTCCAAACAAGCTGCGAAACGCCCTGAGCGCCCCTGACCCGGGACCGGTGCGTCGCCGAGAGAAGACCGCATATGCGGGACGCGGTGGGTCTCAAGGCACCGCCGCTCTCGCCCCAATTCCTTTGCTCACCGACTCCATGACCGCGCGGGCGGCATTTTCCAAGGTTCCCCGGCGGTCGGTCTGAGCGGACTACACATCCCGCGTCCGGCAGACCGCTTTGAACCTGCCATTGTACTGCCGAGGGTTCACCGTCGCGAGACCGGTCATCCCCCACTGCGGCATGCCTCGCACACGAGTGACAATCTGCACCGTAACGCTGCGCCTCCTACTTTTGGTTCTCCCCGCCGGCGCGAAGTCCCCCACTCTCGCGCGGCACCTCGTGCACTTGCTTTTTCAGCACAAACGGAGGCCGCGCCTCATTCAACTGTGTCCCTTGGCCAGTCCCGACCGCAGCCTCTGTTCGCGTTTATCCAAAAATCTGCGGACCAAAAAACTGGGTGCCGCAGCGCCTTCGCAGGTGCCCGCGTTCACGGGTTCAGCCCGTGGCAAGGTCCGAGAGGGTTCCCGTGCTGCTTCCAAAACTCTCAACAGCGACTCCGAAGCGCTGTAACATATTCACAAACAGGTTGCAGAGGGGAGTGTTTCGGATCGGGTCAAAGGCGAGGTGCCCCGCGTGCCTGAAGCCTCCACCGGCCAGAAGAACGGGCAGGTTCGTGTTGTTGTGCACGTTCGCATCTCCGAGATTGCTACCGTAAAGCACCATTGTTTCATCCAGCAGACGCCCGCCCGGAGGCGAGTGCACCGCCGCAAGGGCTGCGAACAGTTCGCGGAGATGACGCATTTGCTGGAGGTCAATTTTTTCGAGTTCGGCGAGCTTTGCAGGGGCCTGCCCGTGGTGGCTCAGTCCATGGTAACCCTCACGGGAACGTTCCCCCTCGCCGATTTCGAAAACCGGGGTGGCGAATCCATCGACCATCAACGTCACCACCCGGGTGGAATCGCTCTCAAACGCGAGACGCGCCATGTCGAGCATCAGTTGGAGTTTGGGAAAAAACCTTGCCCGATCGACGATGTCCTTTGGCTCGGCGGTCTGGGTTGCAGGCTTCTCCCTCCGCTCCCACTCGCCTGCCGCGAACAGACGCTCCTCCAGTTCGCGCACCGCGGTGAGGTACTGGTCCAAACGGGTCCGATCCGGCGCGCCCAGACCGCTCTGAAACCTGCGCAAATCCTCCCCCAGAACATCCAGCACGCTCCCCCGCTCCCGGAGGCGTCGCAGGCGCAGGGCCACCTCGGCTGCGTTTCCCTGCACAAACATCCGACGGAACACGGCAGCGGGACTGTCCTCGGCGGGGAGCAGAACCCCGTCACGGGTCCACGACAGGCTGCGGTTGGCTTTGTCGATGTTCACCCCGAGGTTGAGCGTGGAAAAACGCGTCTGCTGTCCGATTTTTTCCACGGCGAACTGGTCCAGCGAAATGCTATTGCGAAAGCCGCTGCGCGTGGGGTCGCGGGCGGCGGTGAGAAAACAGTTTTCAGTGCTGTGGCCACCGACTACCGCCGGATGCGAAAGCCCGCTGAAAACGGTGAAGTCGCGCCGGAATTCCGAGAGCTCTTGCAGGTACCGAGACGGAGCGTAGCCGACGCCGCGGTCCTTCGGGAAAAAGTGCTGCGGCAGCACTCCCAGGTTGTTCGAGATCAGCAACAACCTGCGCCCTCCGACGGCACCAGCGTCCCGCGCAAACACGGGCCGGAAGCACTCGAGCGCCGGCAAGGCCAAGGTGACCGCCGTCGCCTGCAGAAAACGACGGCGCGTCCGCGGCAGCGAGAGGTGCGGCGCCACGGGAACTGCCGCAAGCGTCGCCGTGTGCGGGGAGACCCCGGTCGCCGGAGACGTATACCCGGGGCGTTCAGGCGAATGGTTCGCAATTCTTCGAGCTGTTTCGATCTTGGACTGTTTCATTGCGCAGCCTCCCCGAGAAAAATGCGGCTCCGCACGAGCGCGTGGATCAGATCCCCAATGCGATACCCCCCGCCGGCACAGGCGTCGAGCAGACACTCAAACTCAGGACGGTCTGCAAACCGCACGGGCGTGCCGGTCGCGTAGGGGATGATTTGGAGGAGAAACCCCCGAGCCAACTGCCTCGGATTTGCGGCGAGCAAACGTTTGAGCTCGCGCACATCCGCAAAGCTCTCGCCGGAATGCAATTTTCCGGAGGCGTCCACGGCCTGCGCGACAAAATACGTGTAGGGATGGCCCGCAGCGTCTACGCCGGTGACCTTCTCACCCTTCTCCATCCCGCGGTAGCGGTCCCGCCAGGCACCCATGACGTCGAAGTTTTCCAGCGCGAACCCCACCGGGTCAAACTTCGCGTGGCAACCCGCGCAGGAGTTAGACTGCGTGTGTTTGGCCAGCAGATCCCGGATCGTCTTTGCGCCGCGGATGTCCGGTTCTATGGAAGGGACGCTTTTCGGCGGAGGAGGGGGCGCCTGCCCCAGAATTTTTTCCATCGCCCAGACTCCCCTCAGCACTGGGGAAGTGCTCACTCCATTGGCCGTGTGCTTGAGCAGCGCAGCCTGGGTGAGAAGGCCGCCGTGGGGACTCCACTCAGGAAGATCCGTACGCCGCACCGCGGAGCCCTCCACGCGTGGTAGATCGTAGTGCCGCGCGAGCCGGTCGTTGACGAAGGTGAAGCCGCAGGTCACCAGACTGGTGGCCGGCAGGTTTTCCCGTACCATGGCCAAGAGGTACGCTCGCGTCTCACGCTCCATCGAATCCACCAGATAGTCGTCCTTCCGGTATTCGGGATAAAGCCGTTCATCCGGGAGATCGCGCCTGAGTTTGCGGAGGTCGAGCCACTCGTTGCCGAAGGATTCGATGAATTGTAAAAAACGGGCGTCGGCCATGAGACGCACGGTCTGGGCATCCAGTTCCGCCCGCTCGCCGAGCCTTCCCTCGCGTGCCGACCGGACCAACTCCGCATCAGGACGCTCGTTCCACAGAAACAGTGAAAGCCGAGCGGCGACGGACTCGAGGCGCCCGTCGTTGCCCGGACCCGGCTCCGTGATACACAGGCAGTGACTCGAGCAAAGGAAAGATTGGTACCCGGAGAACAGCGCCTCCGCAAAAGGCGCTCCCTCGCCGAGCTTCGACTCGACGATCCTGAGGAATGGCCGCAGGTCCGCCTCACTCACGCGACGCAACGAAGCGGCATCCGCAAACCGCCTGAGCAAACGAGGAGCGTCATGCGTTGGAGCCGCGCTGACCACCTCCACCGGCAGCGTTCCTCCCGCCGTTGCCGGGCGCACGGGCAGCTGGTCAAACAACACGCGGTGGGAGTGCGGAGGCCAAAGGTCACCCACCTCGGGGCCGCTCACCTCGAGCCACTGGATGGCGACTCCCCTGTGGCCTTCCGGCCCCATCGGAGGGAAGTCATAAAAGAAGCCTCCGTCGGTGCGGATGAAGGGAACCGGCAACCCCAGCGGGCTGTACTCAAATGTTTCACCCGCCTTGAGGAGGATGTGCGTTTCAAACTCCCCGGCCTCCGGCTGCAAATCGATCCAACCGCCCGTTTCACGGACATCCCCGGAGACATCCGGCCCCGAGGGCTGCCGCGCGCGAAAACTCAGCGCAAGGGACTCCAGCGCGGGCACCAGGCGGAAGTCGCGCATCTGGCGAACCGCACGGCCCTTGAATCGGACGCGGTAAACGCCGTCCCGCTTTGCACGGAAGCCCCTTGGGTATCCGTAATAAGGCCATGTCGCGGAGCGGAAAAGGGCCATCTCTAGCGACGGATCGGCGACCTGCTCCGGCGTCATCGCCTTCATGGCCTCGTGCGTGATGGGAACCATCCGGTTGTTCCGCGCGAAGAACATCGCCTCGCGCTCGCCGAAGGTTTCGAGCGAGGGGAACAACTGCAGCCCGGTGAACCTCTGCGTGGTGGGCACCGGCGGCGAAACACTCCCGGCCATGGCGGCCCGCAGTGCGGCGTCCGCCGCGTCCAGGTACCCCTCCATCTGGACGCGCGACATGTCCAACAACGAGGCGACCTTGGTGAAACCGTGCAGATCCCTGTCCTCGGGCAGCTTGTCCCGGATGTCGAGGTGCGGCATACCGAAAAGCACGCGCAGGTTGTTCTCAAACTCGGCACGCGTCAGGCGCCGCAGGGGGCCTCGCCCAAATTGTGCGACCTCTTGCGAATCCGCCGCGACCAAATCGGCGCCGAGCAGTCCAAGCACCGCGGCGCGCTCCTTTTCGGAGACCTTCGACCTGTCCGGCGGCGGCATCTGGCCCTGCTCTATCGCCTCGAACACGCGGCCCCAGCGGGAGCGGTTTGCGGGTTCGTCGAGTCGGTACTCCAGCCCGGTAATGTCGAAATCGCCCTTGAGCGCCGAGTCGTCGTGGCACTGCACGCAGTGGCTCTCTAGAAAACTTTCCAACGCGACCGACCGCCGACTGAATCCCGCTGACCGCGTGCGGTCGGGCGCCGTTCCGAGCCCGCCAACGACCGTGGTCCGCACATCGGACCTCTGCCCGCCGAATGCCTCACCGGCCTGCGGCTTCCCATCAATGCCCTCCGAAGGCGCGGCCACCGCCGCCCAAGTGAGGCGGAGAGCCAGGGACGTCAAAACCAGGGTGGTCGTGAGGCGCATCGGGGGTCGGGGCCTTCGCGCCCCCTCCGCGTAAAGGTAGGCAGTCCGGCGCAACGTGCGCGAGCAACAAATCCAGAAGGAGTACAGTCTTCCTGTGGAAGCGGCTGCGGCCGTTCGAAGACCGGAGCCATTAAATAGCGCACCAAAAAAGGAAGACGCTCATGCCGAGCATGAACGTGGCCGGGACCGAACGTACCAACGGGTCGCGCACCCTGACGTGCATGAAGATGGCGCCGAGCATCAAAAGCGTGAGAACGATGGCAGTGGGCGCCACGGTCTGGGGAAGCCAGATCCCCGCGAGAAACAAACAGGCACAGCCCAACTTGAGCGCACCGACAACCCAGACGCTCCAGGGAGGCAGGCCGTAGGTGGCAAACTCGCCCGGGAGCGTCTCGCTGGAACCTCCGCGGTAACGGGTTTTCCTACCGAACCGAAGGACCCATACGTTCACAAGACCAAGCGCTACAATAATTTGCACTGCATTTAAAAGAATTTTCATTTGCGGGTAACCTTCTTTCGTACCGTCTGTTATTCTTGCAGACGCCGGTGTCATTTTCCAAACATTCAATGAACAATCCTGTGAAAGCTGCCCAAGTCATTTCTGCACTTGGATTTGCAGGATACGGTATTTCCTGCCTGACCATGGAGCGGATGCGGGCCGAATTCACCCGGTTTCGTCTGCCCGAATTGCGGCTGCTCACAGGCGTCCTTCAGATCGCGGCGAGCGCAGGATTGTTGCTCGGTTTGCGCCACCCATGGATGGCGCTCACTGCCGCGCTGGGCCTTTGCGCGATGATGCTTTGCGCGATGTGGGTGCGCATCCGGATCAGAGACCCCCTCACGGGCTTTCTGCAGGCGTTCGTTTGCTTTGTGCTCAATCTCTACATCCTTCGCGAGCACCTCCTGGAGGTGCTCCGAGGGTCCTGACATCGGGTACGGAAGATTTTAGGATTCAAGCTCTGGCCCTTCCGAGCCCCCGCAGGCGGACAGACCCGCCGTCACGAGAGCCCAGGGTGACTTGTCGAAGAAAGCGGACTTCTCTGCTCGCCACCGCCGCCCCGATTCGGGTTGGAAAACCCGCCCTCCCTTCTCACGGTGTGCCGGGGCCAACACGCCCCTCCCCGTTTTCCTCGCCCCCAAACACGGCATCCCGGGCGCAAACGCCGGCGGCTGGGAAGTCCGTGAACACCGCAGACACCCCGTTTCGCAAGGCGCACTCCAACTCCGCCTGTGCGGAGGGGAACCGATTCCGGTCGAAACGCGCATCGTCAAAAGTCCACGCACCAACCCTCATGCCAAGCGACGCCACCTCCCGGATCCAGTCGGCAGCGTCCTCCGCGAGGCAAGCGGCCTTGCCCACGGCCACTGCGGTACAAAAACCGCCCGCGTCGGCGAGGGTACTC
>JBILKV010000237.1:0-6586 GCA_044376515.1 Chthoniobacteraceae bacterium
GCCCGCTACGCCGACAGCAACGGCTACTCCGTTGACGCGCCCCGCCAGATCTGGAAGTTCCGCGACTGGGTCATCGACTCCCTCAACGCCGACATGCCCTTTGACCGCTTCACCATCGAACAGCTCGCGGGGGACCTTCTGCCGCAGGCCACCGAAAGCCAGGTCATCGCCACCGGCTTCCATCGCAACACCCAGATCAACCAGGAGGGCGGCATCGACCCCGAACAGTTCCGGGTCGACAGCGTTTTTGACCGCGTCGCGACGACGGGCACCGTCTGGCTTGGAATTTCCGTTGGCTGCGCCCAGTGCCACGACCACAAGTTCGATCCGATAGAACAAAAGGAATACTACCGGCTCTTCGCCTTCCTCAACAACCAGGAGGAGCCCGTCCTTAAGGTTTTTGACCCGTCCCTCGACGTGAAAGGCACGACTGCGGAGTTTCAGGCCGTCGAAAAGAGGCTCAAAGCCATGGTGAGCGAACGCTACGCAGAAGTAGGAAAGTGGGAGGCCGAAATGTCGCCGCAGTTCCGCAAGAACCTCGCCGCACCGGTCAAAAAGGTGGTTGAGACTCCGGTGCAAAAGCGCACCTTGGCGCAGAACCTCGCCATCTTCGCGGTCATCGCAAACCCGAGCGATCCACTGCGCATCCTCGCCGACCGCCACAAGGAGCTCGACGCGCTCCTCAACCAGGGCACCACCACCCTCGTGCTCAAGGAACTCGCCAAGCCCCGCAAAACCACCCTCTTCATCAAGGGCGATTTCACCCGTCCCGCCGACGAGGTCACTCCGGGTGTCCCCTCCGTGTTGCACCCGCTCGAGACCGGCGGTGAAGCCCCCAACCGACTCGATCTCGCCCGCTGGCTGGTGAGCAAGAAAAGCCCGCTCACTGCGCGGGTGATCGTCAACCGGGTCTGGCAGCAATACTTCGGCAGGGGACTCGTCGAGACGGAGAACGACTTCGGACTGCAGGGCGCGCCCCCCTCGCACCCGGAGCTGCTGGACTGGCTGGCGGTCGAATTCATGGAGAAGGGATGGAGCCTCAAGGAACTGCACCGCACCATCGTCCGCTCGGCCACCTACCGCCAGAGTTCGTTCAACCGGGCCGATATCCGCGAAAAGGACCCCAACAACATCCTGCTTGGGCGGCAGCAACGCCTCCGCCTCGACGCCGAGGTCGTGCGCGACGTGGCCCTCAGGGCGAGCGGCTTGCTCGCCACCAAGATCGGCGGCCCCTCCGTGTTTCCCCCCATCCCCGACGGCGTCATGGGCCAGGGCCAGGTCAAGCGCGCATGGATTCCCAACAAGGGCGAGGACCGATACCGCCGCGGTCTCTATACCTTTGTCTACCGCGCCTCGCCTCCACCCGAACTCACGGTGTTCGACGCACCCGAGGGCTTCAACACCTGCACGCGAAGGATCCGCAGCAACACGCCCCTGCAGGCGCTCACCCTGATGAACGACCCGGGCTTCTTTGAATTCGCAACCGCCCTCGAAAAACACATCAGGAGCGACGGACTCGAGCAGGCGTTCAAGCGCTGCACCGGGCGCGCGCCCCGTCCCGAGGAGGTCCGCGCGCTGCAACCCCTCGACACCCTCACCCAGGCGAGGGTCCTCCTGAATCTCGACGAAACCATCACCCGCGAATGACCTCCATGAACCTGCGCGACCAGACACGCCGGCACTTCTTTGGCCGCTGCTCCATCGGGCTCGGCTCCATCGCCCTTGGCTCCCTGCTGGAAAAGCAGGGACTCGCCGCTCCACAGATCGGGGTAAAAAACCCGTTGGAACCGAAAAAGACGCACTTTCCCGCGAAGGCCAAGAGCGTGATTTTCCTGTTCATGGCGGGCGGGCCCTCGCAGCTGGACCTGTTCGAACACAAGCCCCAGTTGAACGCACTCAACGGCCAACCGATTCCGGAGAGTTACACGGCGGGAAAGCGGTTTGCATTCATGAGCAGCACCCACCGCTCCAACCTCCTGGGGACGAGGTTTAACTTCAAACAGCACGGTGGTTCCGGTGCGTGGGTCAGTGACCTGCTGCCCCACACCGCCTCGATGGTGGACGAACTGGCCTTCGTCACGACCTGCAAGACGGACCTGTTTAATCACGCCCCAGCCAAGCTGTTTATGAACGCGGGCAGCGGCCTGTTCGGCCGCCCTAGCATGGGGGCCTGGGTCACCTATGGCTTGGGGAGCGAGTGCAGCGACCTGCCCGGCTTCGTCGTCCTCCAGAGCGGACCGCGCGGACCCCGCGGCGGGGCGGTGCTCTGGGGCAGCGGCGTGCTGCCCACCACCTACCAGGGTGTTCCGCTGCGCAACACAGGCGACCCGATCGTGAACCTTTCCACCCCGGAGGGGATTGCCTCCGCACAACAAGAGGCCCTCATCCAGACGACGCGCGAGCTGAACCTCAGGCGTCTGGTGGAAACCGGCGACGAGGAGATCGCCACCCGCATCAACGCCTATGAAATGGCTTACCGGATGCAGACAAGCGCCCCCGAGTTGATGGACCTCAAGGGTGAGTCCCAGGCCACCCTCGACTTGTACGGAGTCAAGGACACGCGTGAGACGACTTTTGCGCGCAACTGTTTGCTGGCGAGACGATTGGTGGAGCGTGGCGTCCGTTTTGTGCAACTTTACGACACCAACTGGGACCACCACGGGGGCGTCTCGGAAAATCTGGAAAAACACCTGCCCGAAAAAAGCCGTGACATCGACAGGCCCTGTATGGCGCTTGTGCGCGACCTCAAGCAGCGCGGCCTTCTTGACGACACAATCGTCATCTGGGGCGGGGAATTCGGCCGCACGCCGATGGGCGAGGTGCGCGAATCGACCGGTCGCAACCACCACATCGATGCCTTCACGATGTGGTTCGCTGGGGGCGGCTTCAAAAAGGGAACGGTTTACGGGCGCACCGACGAGTTCGGTTTTGGTGCGGTGGAAGACCAGGTCCACGTGCACGACATCCACGCCACCATCCTCCACCAGTTGGGGCTGGACCACAGTCGGTTGAGCGTGCGCTCACAGGGTCTCGACTTCCGCCTCACCGGTGTGGACCCCGCCAGGGTGGTCAAAGGTGTTCTGGCATAAACTCGTCGCGAAGCCGAGTTTAGTTGAACAGCAGACGCATTACCATCTGATGGGAAACGTTCGCCTGGGTGAGCATCGCGGACGCCGTTTCCTGCAGCATGCTGAAACGGGACAACTGCGCAACCTCGGCGGCCACATCCACGTCAGCAACCCGCGAGACGGCTGCCTCCATTCCAATGGTGGTAAGCTGCTGGCGGTCCAGACTGTGTCCCAGGCGGCTTTGCTGGGCTCCGTTGGTTGCCATCGTTTTGGCAAGGCTTTCAACCGCCAGGGAAGCAACCGTGCTGATTTCTGAGGCCGTGTTCCGGTCCAGCGTGCCGGTGGAAACGTTCGCGGCGCTGGCGGCGAGGGGATTGTCCGTCCACGCTTGCAGTGTGCTCGTCAGGGTGACTGACTCCGTGGGTACGTCGAGGGTGGCTCCCGGGACCGCGGTGGAGAATGTCACATTGATCGAAGACGTCGTTGTGGTGCCCGCGTGCAGTGGGTCAATCAAAGTGTTGTTGCGGAAGTTTTCGGCCAGCGCGCGGTAAGTCGGGCTGGTGACGTAGGGCGATTGAGGGTTGTTAAGCCGAAAAGTATTCGCTCCACTGGCGCTCGCACTAGGCAGTGCAACGGAGGCGGCTACGGTGATTGGATTCAGCGCAAGGTTCGTGGCGGCACGACTGTTCCACCCCGGGGTCAGGCTGAACTGTTCCGTCCAGCGTTGGGTGATCGTGACGGTCTGGTCCAAATCGAACTCGGTGCCGTCCTGCAGATAGCCTTTCACGTCCTGCGGCGGATTCGGAACGAAAATCCGACGCGACAAATTCCCCGGATCCGCGAAAGACACGAACCCGTTGATGAGCATGTTCACCCACGGGTTGGTTGCCATTGCAGGCCGGGAGAGCGCAATCTTTTTGCCATCGGCGGTCAACGACAGTTCCAGCAGTTCCTCAGTGGTGGAGGCTGCCGTGTTGCCGACGGGCGCTTCCACAAAGAGGGAAATGCCGTTGAAACTCCCGGAGTTGAGATCCAAGAGCTGTTGCTGGAGTTGCTGGAATTCCGCGTCAAAGTTCGCCAGATCTGAGTCGCTCTTGGTCACGTCCCTTGCCATCGAGGACAATTCGGCAATCCGCGTCAGTATTTCGGCCGCCCCTTGTAAAATGCCCTCCTGTACCTGCAGAAATGAAAGAGCGTTCTGTGTGTTTGACTGGGTTGCCTGCTGTTGCCGGATGTCGGAACGCATTCGCGTCGCCAGCGAAAGCGACACCGGTTCGTCTCCCGCGACACCCACCCGGCTCCCGCTGGAAAGCCTCTCCAGACTGCGCCTGTGCCCTTCGTTGGCCGAGTTCAATGAAGAACGGGCCAGCGACGCAGCAAAGTTTGAAAAGCCGAGGATGCTTACGGAAGGCATGACGCTGATGTGATTCTCGCGACTAACGTTGTGCTGTGATCGACGGAGGGACGCGGAAATGCAAGTTCCATTGGAGGTGAACTGCCCAGTTAACCTCCGCAATTTGGGCCAGACTGGAAGTCCCGCGCAGGGTTCACTTCGTTTCCTTCGCCAAGTCACCGCTCGCAAAGTTTAAGCAATCCCGGGAAAACTTAACAGACGCCGACGCAATCTAAATTAAGCTGCTCCGTACGAGATAACCGGCGGGAGATCGTATGGAGCTCGGGGGACTGGAGCCCTCCCATGAATTTCTAGCCGGAGCCAGCACTCCGCTGAATAAGTTATCTTCCCGCCACATTCGTTGAGCCCCCTCCGAGGGGTGTGGCTAATTTTTTTTGTTGATGTGCCCAAGCGTGGAAAACGGGCTACGATCACCCCATGTCGTGCACAAAAATCGACCCTACTTTGCACCAAGCTCGGAAACCCGATTGGATCCGGGTTCGGTTGCCTTCGAACCCGGTGTTCTTTTCAACCAAGGCGTTGGTGTCGGATCTCAAACTGCATACCGTTTGTGAGGAGGCCCAGTGTCCCAACCGTTGGGAATGTTGGAGCCAGGGGACTGCGACGTTCATGATCGCCGGCGACCGTTGCACCCGTGCCTGCGGCTTCTGCGCCGTCACGACCGCCAAGCCCTTTCCGCTCGAGACCGACGAACCGCAGCGCGTGGCCGAGGCCGTGCGTCGCATGCGCCTCAAACACGTCGTGGTCACCGCCGTCGCCCGCGATGACCTTCCCGACGGCGGCGCGGAGCATTTTGCGCAGACCATCCGCGCCATCCGGGCGGTGGATCCGCGGATCAACATCGAAGTGCTCACCCCTGATTTTCACGCCAAGGACGCCTGTCTTGAAACGGTCATCGACGCCGGTCCCGAGATATTCAACCACAACCTGGAGACGGTCGAGCGCCTCACTCCGCTGGTGCGTTCGCGTGCCAAGTACCGCCGTTCCCTCGAAGTGCTGGCCCGCGTCAAACAGTTGGCTCCCGGCATGGTCACCAAGAGCGGGCTGATGCTCGGACTCGGCGAAACCGAGCCTGAGCTTTTCCAGACGATGGACGACCTGCGCGAAGCGGGCGTGCAGGTGCTTACCCTAGGCCAGTATCTGCGCCCCAGCGCCCAGCATCTCCCGGTGGTGGAGTACATTCATCCCGACGCATTCGAGCGCCACAAGCAACTCGCCTACGCCAAGGGTTTTGAGTTTGTGGCCTCGGGTCCGCTGGTCCGCAGTTCCTACCACGCCGCCGATTTCGATCCCGCCACCCTCACCAAAAAGACCCCCTCCTCCCACTGACCCGCACTCTGCCGGAAAGAGCCTCTTTTGATTAAACCGAAAGCCCCTCTCCTCTCCGTCATCTGAAACAGCTGCGGATCAAAGACTGTCCGCAGAATTTAAAGCGAGCAGCCGTATAACACCACGTACGTTTTCTGGATTATCAGCGATGGGAACCCCGTGGATCAACCGTTCCGCCTTGTTCAGAAAACCGGCCCAGACTTTAGCCAAATTTGTTGAGAAAAGCGGCGCGGATTTTCGCCAAATCTGACGCCCCGCAAGGGGCACTTCTCTTCCAGCCCATGGCAACGCCATGGGAAAACCGTCCCCAAAAAAGAATACGCCCTGAAAGGGCACCCTCACCTGCCCGGTCCATCCGAAAGCGTGGCTTCCTCATGGGGCGCCCTTTCAGGGCTTCATGGTTTTATCACGGATCAAACCCACGGCGTTGCCATGGGCTGCGAGTGGCCTGCCCGGGCGGAAAAACTCCGGTTATCATTGAGAGTTGGTATAATACCACTTGTCTGCATTCTCTGAATGGCTGGCGATCTGAGCCCCGTGGATCAATCGGTCCGCCTTATTGAGAAAAGCGGCGCGGATTTTCGCCAAATCTGACGCCCCGCAAGGGGCACTTCTCTTTCAGCCCATGGCAACGCCATGGGAAAACCGTCCCCAAAAAAGAATACGCCCTGAAAGGGCACACTCACCTGCCCGGTCCATCCGAAAGCGTGGCCTACTCATGGGGCGCCCTTTCAGGGCTTCATGTTTGATAACGGATCAAACCCACGGCGTTGCC
>JBILKV010000238.1:0-6551 GCA_044376515.1 Chthoniobacteraceae bacterium
CACCTCGGTGCGCCAGCGGATGGCGGTCTTTGCGTCCCACTGCACTGGAAGGTTGGGGGCGTCGGTGACCACGTTGTTCTGGCTGCTGCCGAGGAACCTGGGCCAAGAATCAGCGGCGGACGCTGAAACCGACGCCAAAAGCGGGGCCAGACACAGAGCGGCGGGGAGGTGGAGATTCGGGGTGTTTTTCATCTGAGAGAGGGGGGCGCAGTAAAAGGATACGAAATGCCGACTCTCGGGAGTGCCCGTTCTTAGTCGGGAGTGAAAGAGATTCCTGAGAGCCGGGGTTCGGAGTTGTAAAACAGCTTCCAAGACGTTTTGCAAACTAGCCGGGGGACCCTTTGCGAGAATCTGTGAGCATTCCGACGCTTGTTTTTAGAATCGCCCAGGGTATCGTTCTCCCCCACTTGGCCCGCAGGGTTGTGTTGAGAACAGAAAATTTATCGGGCCCTTGTCTCTACACTCTACACTCTACACTTTCGCGTGGGCCCCAGCCCGGCCTCAGTACCCAAAAAGTTCTAAAGGCGTGGAAAAAGCATCCAAATCCAGACACTTGTCCGACCTCGCGGCGCTCGCCGGCGCCCTTTTCCCGGAACGCTCGAGTGATCCGTTGAAGCTGCACGCAGGGCAGGTTGTCCCAAGCATCTTCGGGGACACTCTCCCAGACGAAATTTCAGGCGAAGTGCTCAAATGCACCTCGAATCTGATGGCCATTGTCAGGCCCCTTTATCCGACCCCTCCGAGGCCCACAGAACCCGGAGAATTCTTCAAAAACAAGACAACGGATGAACCTTATGTTAAGGACTCTGATGTCGACTGGATTGCTGTCTGGAATGCGAAGATGCGGCAGGCGCGAACGGCGAATCTGGCGGAGATTGGAGAACACATTCACGCGACTCTCGGGCTCGGGGAGAAAATGATCCGGTCCTTCCGACTGGAGGCATTGATGGAATTGCGCGCCTTGATTGAAACGGACTTGGCGAGCGAATCGACGAGTTTCGAGGGTTTGTTTCAACGTCTTTTCCGTTCGCCCGGCGACCGTAGGCAGGCGGTGACCACCGTCGCGGAGGCTGAGTATTTGCGCCGCTGTTGCCCCGTGAAAGACATCGGAGTGATGGATCTGTTGGCATGGCAGATTCCTCACCTGCTTCCGGAATGTGCCGGACGATCGCGGACACTGGGGGGACACTACTGGACGTTGCTGTCGGTGCAATGGCTGGCGAGATACGACAGCAAAGGAAGGATGAACGAGTGCCCCCCCAAGTGGAGGGCGCCTTGGACCGAGATGCGATCCTACGCCCAACTTCTCCGCCAATAAACTGGCCGGGTGGGAGAGTGCCCGTCATCCGCGGTTCCTGCTGTTGTCGAGTGGGATGTAGGGCGCCGACGGCTGAGTCATCAGGTTCCTGCTGTCCTCCGGACGGATCCCGAGGTTTTTCGGACTCGGCAGGCGACTGGCAGCATTGGTTTGCCGGCAACGGCCCCGGGCTGCTCCTGTTTTCGCGCCAGCAGCCCCGCTGTGAACTGGATGCACGCGACGTGTTTCAGGACGCCATGCTTCATGTTTGGAACCGGGGTGACGGACGCCCGCCGGAACCTGCGCGAGTGTTCGCCGCAGTCCGTCGCCGGGCGATCGATCCGGCGCGGCGAAACCAGCGCCGCCTTCAAAGGGACGGCGCTTGGATCGCGGGTTTCGCGGCGCAGGACTGGTTTCAGTGCCCCACTTCAGGGCGTATTCTTTTGGGGACGGTTTTCCCATGGCGTTGCCATGGGCTGAACAAGAAGTGCCCCTGGCGGGGCGTCAGCTTTGGCAAAAATCCGCGCCGGTTTTCTGCGCAACGCGGACCGATTGAATCACGAGACTCAGATCACTAGTAATCCAGAAAACTCAGGTACGTGGTATTAGGTGACGCCGCAGGAGAATGTGCGTGCACTCGTGTTGCAGGGTGAACCGCGGAAAGTCCCCCCGGGATCATCCCGGCTCGCGGTAGGTCACAAACACCAAGTGCGTCAACATCTTCCCCCCGTAGTAGCGGTAGTTGTAGTAACCCCGCGACCCCGCGGGCAGCCCCTCTGAAAGGTAGACCGATTCGTCCTTTAGAAACACCGCCGCAGGGCGGACCGCACCGGTCAGCGGAAGTTTATCCAAGGCGAACGCCTTCTCTGCCACCCGTGAAAAGGCCTCCAAAAATTAAAGGGCCCCGTTCAAAAACGCCGGGTCCTCCTCGCCGTACACATCCCAAATCGGACCCGACACACGCTTCAACGCGGCCCGGCCCTGCTCGCTGAGCAGCAGTTGGGAGCGCTTTTCGGTCGATTCCCACGCGAGTGGATCCTTCGCATCCGACACACCTGTCACCCAGGCGGCCAGCACAGACAGCCAGATCGGCGAGCGCTTTCGACGCAATCTTCCTTTCCTCACAAAGACAACCGGTTGCGCGCAGGCAGACTTTTCCGGTCCGAGCAGGGTTAGGGGTTGGGGGGACCCGCTTCGCGCAGCGCGAGTCGGTGCTTGAGCCAGGCGTAAATCGAGGCCCCAATCTGACGGTATCCCATTTCGTTCGGATGCACCGCGTTGCCCTCGGGATAGCCGTTCCACGTGTCCAATCCAAAACCAACCGGCACGGTTTCAAGGTTTTCCTTTTCGCGGCCTAGGAAGTGTCTTTGCTGGCGCTCCACAAGGCGGTGCTGGATCTGCTTCCAGTTCCAGCGGGGATACAGTTCCTTGTAGTTGGCCGTGAACGCGCCCTCCCTGTCATTGGGCGGCGGCACCAGGCAAATGCCAATCACGGCCCGCGGGGCTGCCTTGCGGAATTCCGCGATGAGGTTTTCCGCGTGGAAAAGCATGCCGGTGATTTCCTGATCCAAAGCGGTGGGTTGTTCGGCTTTAAGTCTGAAGCAGTCGTTGATTCCCAAAAGCACGGTGATGAAGTCCGGCACACGCCCCCCACAGCGTTCCTTGAAGTAGCGTTCCAGATCCAGCCTGGGCACCGGGGGCTCGCCGGTCGGAAATAAAAAAGGGCTTTTGTTGGTCTTACCGGCCTCCGGTTCGCCCTGGTCGTAGCGTGTCAGGAAGCTTTTCCACGTCCATCCTCCAAATCCCTCGTGGGCAACGTGGTTCAGGGTTGAGCTCACGGGCTTCCGGTGCTGGGTGCCAAGCATTTGCAGCGTTGGATTTCCGGGAAGGGCGAACAGGCGCGCCAGCTCGTCCGCGTAGACGCCGCCGGCGGTCAGGCTGTCACCAACCACCAGCACTGTGCACGCGTTTTGCGATGCACCGGCTTGGGAGGGACTCACGTGGAGCGTCGAGGCGGCCTCCCCAACCGTCCTTTTTGCGGAATCCAAAACCCTCAACCGGAGCGGATAGCTGCCCGGCGCGGCCTCGCCCGGCGCAATCCTCCAGCGGTCGCCATCCCGCCTTCCGACCGGACAATCGAAGTCAAAAGTCACATCGCCAGGCCTCTCCGCAAGCAACGCGTTCGCGGGTAGCAACTGCCAAGCCTCTCCTGCAACCGCGTAAAGATCGGCCGGCAACGAGAGCCTCAGGCTGCCGGTCAAGAACGGCGGGACCCCATGCGCAGCCGACGGTGCCGCCCTTTCCCCCGAGGCGGTGAACCCACCCGGAAGAAGCCTGTGGACGGCAGAAAGAATGCGGCTCTCCACGTCGGGGGCGAAGCGCGTGGGCCGGTCGTAATACACCATCGCACCACCGCCCTCGTAGCCGCCCTCCTCCAATATTCTTTTGGAAGGGATGTAGGCGGGGACGTCGTTCGAGTAGCCGTTGACCCAGAGCCGGCGGTGGTCAAACTCGCGTTTGATCCGCAGCGAATAGTCCACAACAACCTCACCCGGAAGGAACACCATGGCAAGGTCCTCGCCGAACGTCCAAGTCTGGACGAAATACGGCAGCGTTTGCGGAAGAGCCTCGCCCCCCTCAATGCGCGCGAGGTTCTTGCGGGCATGGTAGGCGACCGCCGCCGAAGACGAGCCCGCCGTCAGTTGCAATTCCCCGCGGGTGGGTAGCGTGTCGAAGGCAAGTTCTATGGCCTCCGCCCGGCCCTCGGGGGCCTTGGACAGCGGAAGCAGCCGGGATCGTGCCACCCGCGCAGCCTCTGCGGCGAGGGCACCGCCGTGCGCGACGGCAAGCTCGGGCTTGGACCGGGGACTGGGGTTCTGATCCGCGCCGCATCCGATGGCGGTCAGCGCAATTGCGCCGGGAAATTCGCGCTCCAAGGCCTCCTGCGCGCACCCGGCCCAGTCCCCATGAATTTGGTCGATCCCGATGGTGGTGCAATGGCAGGCGTAACTGGTGAGCAGTGCAGCGATGTTGCCGTCCAGATCAGTGATCCGCAGCACGGGCAACGCGTGGTCCACCGGGCGCATCGGAAACTTGCGGCGGTTCGCCGCAAAGCCGACCGATCCAACACCCCAGGCCATCCGGGAGGGCCTGCGGTTGGCCAGCGCCTCGAGTGCGACCTGTTCCAGCGCATCGGTGAGTTCCCGGGTGTAGCGTTCGATACCGGCCTGATGCTCAGCGGGGATATCCATACCGAACAGGTTTGGCAGGACGCCGGCAAGCATCGGGGCGCAGTGCGTGTGGCTGGAGCACACTGCAAAAGATTCATCCCTCAGGGGATGCCTGAGGGCAATCCTTCGGTGAACCTCCGCGCGGATCCACGAGGGCACACCGCAGTTATCAACCGTTAGAAGAACCGAGAGGCCGGCTCCAGAATCCCCGCCGAAGGCAAGCGCCTTGGCGTAGATGTGTTGCAACACCCCCTTGTTCGGTTCGCGCCTCCCCCCGTAGCCGCTCAGCCGCACGGGGTAGTCGGGAGTGATGTCGCGCTTTGCAACCCCCACAGACACCGTGCAAGCGGATCCCTCGGGTTCCGGCCCCGCCGGCTGGGCCCCGAGAGGAATGGCCACCCAGACGAGGAGTGCCGACAGGAAAATGAGCACAAGGCTCTGGACGGGACGATTGAGTCGGGGGCGAGGCATGGCGGAAACGGGGTTCTCTCTGTCACCGATAACGAGTGCAAACCTCTTCCGTCACTCCGAATGCCAGCTCGCGGATCTCCGGCCAAGAGTAATCCACGGCGGTCCACGCACCAAATTCTCGCTTCGCCGTTTCAGAACCGATCAGCCAGTCGAGGGGTTCGGTCTTGCGCCGGTTGGCTCTCAGCATGAGCGGGTTGGCTCTCAGCATGAGCGGGTTGTGTTCGGTTTTGGAACCGTCGTGGGTGGCGTTCATGCGCATTGACCAGAGGATCTCCATTCCCTGTGTGCACGCGAAGCCGGTCGTCACACGGGACGGATCGCGCCCGGCGCTGATGCGCTCCGGAGCCCGGTCCGAGGCAAAAAACCCACCCTACCCGAGAATACCTGGCCGATCCGGGGGTCGTGCGTGAAGAGGTCGAAACCCAAGCTCCGCTTACGAGGGAAGAGGCTGTCCACGGGAGCGCCCGCCAGTGCGCTGTTGCCCAGATTGAGGAGCGCCTCCGCGGACAGTTTCCGTAGCGTGTTGACCGGTTCGTTGCCGCCCGTGTTAAAAACCAACCGCCTCGGGCGCTCAGGTACTTTCTTTTCAGGCAACCCCAGTTCACCCAGCCGTGCGTCCGGAGCACCAAGGCCTGACATCACGAGCATCGACTGCACCAAGAAGGCCATGTGAAAAACGGTTGCGGGGGTGGCGATTGCCGTCATCTCTGGGAGAGGGCCAATCTCAGCGGCTGACATGAACCCAGTGGTCCGCGGCCGCAGATACGCCGGTCCTTTTAAACAAGCGCGCTCCGCCCCCGTCGATCGGTTTTCTCCCGCAGCCGCAGGTTTTTCATCGAAGCTACCCGCCACGCGGTTCTGCGCGACGCCGCGGGGAGCGCTGCGGCCCTCCCCCAGCATCCTCGGGCCCACTCCAACCAGACCAAGTCGAAGGACTCGCCCTGTCGGGCGTTACCTTGAGTTTCGCGTCAGGCGGCCACCCCCTGCTTCCCCGGACACGGTCCCGATGCAACCTCGACCCTCCGCACGACGAATAAAAACCCCGTGTTTCGCCGCCAGAGAACACGTCCGCCTGTGTCCGTTAGCCACGGCGGGCACGGGTTCACCGAGTCAAAACCGTGCAGGCCACCCGTTCTGGCAGACGCTCTGTGACTGCCTAATAGCTGCCTTCCATCATTATCCCGTGAGAATGATGGCTGGCTGCCTTGCGCTTGCAGCAGTCCGAGTCTTTGCAAGCGCATCCAACAGCAAGGAAGGAGACTGCGGCCAAAAGGAGAATTTGGAGGAGTTTCATGGGAGGTTTCCAGTTGTTTGCCGTTTCCGAGTGGCGTTCGCGTCGCAAGTACCGAGCGAAACGCAGGACCACCACCACTCCAAGCGTTACATCCGCCTGACGTTTGTGACAATCCCGTGACATTTGTGACAGAAACATTCGATTTGTAAACTAAATTTTACGTGCGCGCCTGCGCAGATTGAAACGCACGGCGCCCGGGAGGCCATCGCGCAGGGTCCTGCGGATGTGCAAAAAAAACGGTGACCCGGAAGGCCCGCCC
>JBILKV010000007.1:0-52378 GCA_044376515.1 Chthoniobacteraceae bacterium
TGTTGCATCTCCTCGCTCAGTGCGAGGGCGCGGCTGCTCTCGTCCAAAAAGCGGGCGCGCAGAAAGGGCCGCCAAAGTTGGTAGGCGATGAGCGTCGGCGCATTCAGGTCGCCAATTTTAACAAGCGTTGGAGAGCCCTCTGGCATGAGTGGGTGGAAGAAAGCAGGGCGGTGCGACTAAGTATTCCCCTTCGAGAAGGAGAACTGCAGGATGAGATCGTCGTAATCCCGGTCCCCTCCTCCACGGGTGTCTTCGAGGCCGATCAGGTTTTTGCCAAAACTCCGGAAATGGCTGAGACCGTCCGCGTTTGCCGCACCATAGGCGAAGAACGTATCGCTGTTTACGCGGGCAAACGGCGCAAGCACCGTGGATTCGCTGACCGTAATCTCAGTGACGCTCACCTGCCGGTTCCCCACCTGGAAGCCCGCCAGTTCGGTGACCAGGTTGTCCGTGCGGAGCGCAGCGGCGGCATAGCCACCATCGCCCGGGCGCAGAATCGCCCCATCGGCCGCACGCACCGAACCTTGGGCATCCAGGGCGCGGTAAAAGCCTGCGATCGGGTTGAAACCGGCCTCCCGTGCAATCCCGACCGTGGCCTTGATGGTGTCGGTTCCTGAGAAGGCGCTGAAGTCGAGGACCGGTGCAGTTCCCTGCTCCCGGCTGATGAGTTCGTTGAGGCCCTGATCGCCTGCGGGGAATGTCAGGGTGAGGCGCGTGTCCGTGGTTTCAAGGAACTTCAAGCGTGAATCCGCCGGCTTGCTGATCTCCTCGAGGGTGGAGTCTGCGACCTCAAAAAAGCGGATCCCCTGCCCGTTCTGGAGGACGATATCGCTCTCAAACTTGGCTCCCGTGGGCAGGGTGACATCGCTACCTTCGAAGTTGGAGAACACGGTTTTGGCCCGGGACTTCAGCGTGGTCAGGTCCGCGAGCAGTTCGTCCTCTTTCCCGATTTCATTCGTCTCGAGCACCACGTAACCGATCTGGTTCGCGCTACCAGCCCGGCTGTTGAGGGCGACTCTCACCACCATGCTGGCGGGTGCCGTCGGATTGGCTTGGTCAACGACCGTCCAGGTCTTTGCGTTGGGCGTCAATTGGGGGTCGAGGTCCACCGTGGCGGCCGTCGTGCTGACCATGATCTTGCCATCGACCGTCGCCCCCTTGTCTCCGTAGTCGCCATCCAGAAGAGAGAGGGAAAGGAACTCTGCCACACCGTCGTCATCCAGATCGTAGAAACGGGCTCCCGCCTTCTTCACCGGGTTGTAAGTGAGGGACTGCAGGGCACCCGAGGCACTGGTGCCGTAGAGGGCGAGGCGCCGGTTTGCGATGCGTCCCTGGGCGTTGCTCAGGGTGAGATCGGAAGCGACCAGAGAGAGCTCCGTATTCACGCTGGCCTCTTTGAGACCGGCCTCCTTGAAGCCGGGATTCAGCGTGAGTTCAAAATCGATCACCTCCTGATTGACGGTGAGATGCGCGGCGGAAAGTTTGTCGCGCTCGCTCTGATTGGTGAGTTGCTCGAGCGACTCTCTTTTCACGTTGGTCGCCGGACTCAACTGCCCGCCGTAGAACAAAATGGGAACGTCGCGGGTACCGGTTGCGGTCACCACGGGGACAGTGGTCGTGGACTGTCCGTTGCCCTGGGCGGCCTCAAGCAGGGCGGGCATCCCGGGGTCATCGATGATGCCGTTCACCAACCCGTCAATGTCGCCACCGGCGGCTTCCCCGTCTGTGTAGGTGAGTACGATCCGGTCGATCCGGCCGTCGCCGTTGAGGTCCACCAGTTCGGCGCCGTTGTCGAAGGTGTCAGGATTGCCATCGGCAAGGAACTCCATCCAACTGCCCGCGCCGTTGTTCGCGGTCGGGTTCCATTTGAGATAGGTGTTGATGGCCAGGCCGTCACCCGGCAGGTCGACCGACAGGCGCACCTGCGTTCCCGCCACGTTGGGCGCGATGTCCACAAAGGCACCGAGCGCTTCCTGCGTGAGGACGTCGTAGCTCTGCAACTGGAACACCAGCGGATCGTAGGGAGTCGTGATGGTGGCCAGACGGGGTCCGCCCTCTCCCAGGGTGCTGGTGGCAATCTGCGTCGGCAGCTTCGAGGAAGTGTTGCCGGGGACCGCCACCTCTATCGGCGCGCGCACATCCAGATTGGCGATCCGCACACCCGAGCCGACTTGCAGGGAGGCAAAGCTGTTCGGTTCCGCCTTGGTGGGATCGGCATTGGCCGCGTCAAAGTTCGCCTGGTTGATCCATGGGACGGCGGCCACGTTGGGCTGCATCCTGTCGGCGATGCCGTCGTTGTTGAGGTCCCCGGCAACGGTGCCGGCGCGGCCGTTGGTCGCCGCGTCCTCCACGGTGGCGGAAATCCCGTCACGATCCAAGGGGTCCAGTTTGCCGGGATCCACGAGGTTGCTCACGATCAAGGTGAGCGTTTCCCGTTTCTCATTGCCGCGGGCGTCCGTGGCAATGACCGTGAACGGCAAGGTCAGCGTGGGCGCTTCGCTTTCCGCACTGTTGCTTTGAATCCGCTCCACCGGCTTGAGAAACGACAGGCTGCCGGTGGACGGATTGATCCGCACCAGATTGTCGTCGATGCCGGTCAGGCTCCAACTCACCGGTTTGTTCGCTTGGAACTGGCGGATGAGCAGGTCCGCCCCATCGGCCAACACCTTGCGATCCGCCGGGATGGCGATGACCGGCGGGGTGGTGCCCACTCCGGTGGCGTTGAAGCTGGCCATGAGACTGGTGAGATTGTCGGCCAGATCCTTGACCTGAATCTCAACAGCATTGCCGGTGGCCTGCAGGGACTTGAGGACCTCTTTGGGCAGGCTGAGGCTCCAGTTCGACGGGTTGCCGCTCTCGCGGGCGGCCGTCAGTTCGCTGCCATTGACCACCAGGCGCACCGGTTGGTTGGCCTCATTTTCAAGGCCCTGCACGGTGCCGCTGAGGGAGAGCGTGTCGGTGTCGGGATTGAGTGCGGCGGTCCCAGCCTGTGCGGCACTGATCGGATTGAGCGTGAGGGTGGGAGTCTGGGTGTCCACCCGGAAGTCCAGCGTGCTGTTGGCCGTGTTTCCCGCCAGATTGCCGAGGGATAGGTTCACGGTGAATGCTCCGTTGTTGGCGGCATAGGCTGCCAGGAGATCGGCGGGAAGCGGGACGCTCCAGGTGCCTCCCTCCACGGCGGCGGTCAACGTGCGCCCCAGGGCGCTGCCAGCTCCGGGCAGGGTGACGCTCACCAGTTGCCCGTCTTCGGCGTTGGTGGTGAATCCCGCCAGGCTCGGTGCCACAGCGGCTACGGCCTCCGCGGCATTGAGCACGTTGTCACCGGCGATGGCTGTTTTGAGGAACACAGGCGGGGCGGTGTTCTTCTGAATCTTCTGACTGGTACCGGCCGGGTTGCCAAGGGAATCCACCAGGCTGGCCCCCACGGTGTAGGTGCCGTCCACCCATGCGCTTCCATCGGTCGCAACGCTCCACAAACCGTTGTTCACGGTGGTGGTCGTGTTGAGGACGGTGCTGTCGCCCTGCTGGACCGTCACGTTCACGCTCGCGCCGTTTTGGACGTGGGCCACGCTGCCGCCAAGGGTGAGGGCCGGGGCTTCCGCGGCGTTGATCTGGTTGTTGCCACCGGCTCCATCCACCGGGGCGTCGATGCTGATGCTCGCCGCGCGGTCGACCTTGATGTTGGCGCTCGCGCTGGCCGAATTGCCCGCCGCGTCGATCGCGGAAGCCGAAACCGAAACCGTGCCCTCCGGAGCCAAATTCGTGCGGACCGGATCCAGCGGAATGCTCCAAGTGGTGCCGCTCCCGGTTTGTTTCGGGGCCACCAACAGCCCCTCGGTCGCACCCACACTCACGCTGGTGAGGGTGGTGTCGTTGCTGCCTGCGCTGCCAATGCTCACGCCCGCCGCGATGGCTTCAGCATTGAGCGTGCCGGTGTATTGGCTGAGCGCCACAGGCGCCGCGTCACCGATTACGAGTTTCAGATCCAAGGTGGGCGCGGTGAGGTCGGCAGTTACCTTGCGGCTGGCCGAGAAGGGGTTGCCCGCCCTGTCCTCACCGCTTACGGTCATTTCGTAAGTCACGCCGTCGCTCCAGGCGAGATCTCCGGCCGGCACGGTGAGGGTGAATTCGCCGTTGAACACCTGGGTGGTGTAGGGCGTCGAGGGCGAGCCCGCTCTGGATCCCACCAGCACGCTGATGGTCTGGCCGTCCTCCACACTTCCCACCAGACCGCTGAGGGTGAGGCCCTCGGTGCTTTCAGCGATGTTGATCCAGCCGTCCTTGGAAACCGGTACCAGATTCACCTGCGCCGTACGGTCCAGAACAATGTTGTAATCGGCACTGGTGAGATTCCCAGCGACATCGGAGATTCGCAAACTCAGCGGAAGATCGCCGTCCTCAAAGGTGGCGAGGTCGGCAGCCGAGAACTCCACCTGCCAGTCGCCGTTTTGAATCACCGCACTTTGAGTGAGCCCGCCCAGCCGCACATCCAGCTGTTGTCCCGCTTCGGCGGAAGTGGTGCCGCGGAGGGTCAAGGCGTTGGACGCTTCGCTCAGGCTCAGGAGGCTGTCCGCCAGAGCCGGATTGCGGGTCGGGTCTGCGGTGGGGTTGCTTAGGCTGGGAGCCTGACGGTCGATTTTGAACGTGCGGGTGCCCGCAGGGGCCGCGTTTCCTGCGGCGTCGCTGACCGAGGCATGCAGTGTGTGGGTGGTGTTGCCCAGTTGGGAAACCTGGCTCGCCGTAAAGACGGCGGTCCACGCTCCGGCTTGGCCGACCACTGCGGTGGTACTCACCGTGCTGCCGGAAACTGTCAGCGTGAGGATTTGACCGGCCTCCACGCCAGTGGCCGTCCCCTTGATTCGAACGCCGCCGGAATCCGTGGCCCCGCTGTAACTCAGGAGGTCATTGCTGCCGACGCTGCCGATCGCAGGCGCGGGCGGGGCCTCGCGGTCGACCGCGAGGTCGCGGCCGTCGTTGCTCCCAGCGGCGAACGGGTTACCGTGCGCGTCGCGGATCGCACTGCCGCTCGAGCGCAACTCGAAGCGCAGGATGCCGGCGCCGGCGATGTCGGCGACCAGCAGATCGTAACTGGCGGCGCTCCCGTTGACAGGGTTCACCGCTTGGACTCCGGAGACACGGCCGCTGGCCGTACCGCTGGGGACGAGCTTGAACTGGCTCGCGTCCACGTTGCGTACCGGTTCGGAGAAGGTGACCCGGAAGGACTGGGTCTCGCCATTGGGAAGGTTGCCCGGGGCCGCCTCGATGGAGAAAAGCGTGGGACTGATGCCGTCGATCTGCACGCCGGAGCTGTTGGGCTGCGGCAGGCTGAGGTCCACCGGCACCGTGAAGCCGTCGTCCGTGTTGGTGAGGCTGCTCCCGGCGGGAAGGTCGAGGCTTGCCGGAAGGCTCAGGCCGGCGGGGCTGAGGTCCCCCGTTTGCACCGTGTAGGCGAAGGTCAGGATCTCGCCTGCGGTGTAGCTGGTCTTCGGGGCGAGCAATTCGGCGGGAGCGCTGGCGCCGGAGTTCAGCGCCAGTGTGAGCTTCGGCTTGCCTCCGCTGGCGTCGAGGGTCACGTCCCGGTCGAGGACGATCGTGAACTTTAACGTGTCGCCTGCCGCATAGGTGCCGTTGCCTGGCAGGTTCAGTGAGGTGATGCGCGCGGCATCCCCCACGGGTGTGACATTCACCTTCACCGTCACGGGGTTGGCGGAAAGCGCACCGGCGTTGTCACGGGCGAGCAGCGAGAGGGCCGGCAGCGCGTTGGCGCCGCTTCCGCTGGCGTCCGCAGCCGGGGTCCAGAACGCCTTGGTGTTCCCGTCGATGACGTCATTGCTGCCAACGGCCCAGTCTGTGGCAGTCGCAGCCGTGCCTCCAAGACGCAGCGACCCGGTGGTGACCGCCTGCACCACGAAGGCCGTTACCTGGCCGTCCACATCGTCCTCATTGCCAGCCGCGAGCAGCGCGGCGAGGCTGATCTCGACCGCACTGTCTTCCGCACCGGCCGCCACCGGGGCGGAGAAGCCCGTGAGCGTGGGGTTGTCGTTGACGGCGCTGAGCGTGAGGGTGCTGGTGACCACCGCACTGGCGGCGGGAGCCGTCCCGTCTTTGTCCGTGACCTGCCAGCTCAGGGTACGGCTGGCGCTGGTGGAGGTGGGCGTGTCGCTACTCGAGCTGAAGGTGACGGCCCGCAGGGCCTGCTGGTAATCGCCTACGGTCGCATCGCCGCTGAGGGTGAGCACGCCGGTGCTGCTGTTGTAGGAGGCCGTGATGCCGGTGCTGGTGGCGACGGCCGCAGGCAGCGCAAGGATGTCTCCTGCAGTCAGGCCCGCGCTGATGGTGACGGTGGCGCCGGAAAGCTCGGTGCTGTCTCCGTCGCTGAGAGCAATTTGCGCGCTTGCCTGCGCTTCAGGATCGTTCTCGCCATAGCTGCCGGTGCCCGTGGCACTGCTGATGAGCGGGGCCTGATTAACGCCGTCCACCCGCAGGCCCGCGGTGGAGCCGATGCCCGGAAGGGTCAGCCCGGCGTTGACGGGCTGGCTGTCATCGATGCTGGTGATGGTGCCGTTGTTGAGGCTTAAAGCGCTCCCAAGGCTGAGCCCGTCTAAGTCGAGGTCCCCCACTCCCACCGTGTAGCGGAAGCTCAGGGTGTCCGTGCCGGAGCCGGAACGATAGGTCGCGGCAAGTGTGCCGCCGCTGTCGAGGCTCAGTGGCAGTGAGGGCGTGCCGTTTGCCGTGTCCACCGTGACGGCCCGGTCAAAGCTGACCGTAAAGTCGAGGGCCTGTCCGGGGACATAGGTGCCATTGGCGGGCAGTGCGACGCCACTGATGCTTGCCGCGTCCGCATGGTCCGGCGAGACGTCCACCTGCACGGAGCGGGGGTGGATCGAGACAAGGGCGCCGGAGTCGCGTGCAACCACGGCAAAGGCATCGAGCGCAGGGCCGTTGGCATTTGCGGCCGGCGTCCAGTAGGCATTCGTGCCGGCGGTGAGGACAGCATTGCTGCCGGGATCAAAGGCCGTGGCAGTGGCGGCAGAGCTGCCGAGCCGCAAGGAACCGCTCAGCACCTTGTCGACCATCAGACTGGTGACCGTGCCATCGGCGTCCGCCACCTGTGCCTTGTTGCCGGTGTTGCCGATCAGATCGGCATAGGTGAGGGTGATTTCGGTGTCCTCTCCACCGGAAGCCAACGTGCCGGCGAAGTCCGTGAGCGTGGGGGTGTCGTTGACACCGGTGAGCGTGAGGGTGCTGGTGAACACCGTGCTGGTGACGGGCGTCGTGGCGTCTTTGTCCGTGACCCGCCAGCTTAGCGTGCGGCTGGCGCTGGTGGCAGTGGGGGTGTCACTGCTGGAGCTGAAGGTGACGGCCCGCAGCGCCTTCTGGTAATTGCCCAGAGACGCGTCGCCGCTCAGCGTGAGCACGCCTTTGCCGCTGTTGTAGGACGCCGTAATGCCGGTGCTGGTAGCGACGGACGCCGGCAGCGCCAGGAGATCCCCCAGCGTCAGGCCCGTGCTGATGGTGACCGTCGCGCCGGAGAGTTGGCTGCTGTCGCCGTCGCTGAGGGTGAGCTGCGCATTGGCCTGTGTTTCAGGATCATTTTCGGTGTAGCTGCCGACGCCCGTGACACTGCTGAGGAGTGGCGCCTGGTTGACTCCAAGCACGTCGAGAGCGGCGGTTGCAACCGTGCTCCACTGCGGGGTGAGTCCATCGCTGTTGGCATCCAGCACTTGGATACCGATGGTCCGGGAACCCGTATTGGGTAGGGTGCTCGAACTGCTGCTGAAGGCGACCGAGCGGAGCAGCGTTTGGTAATCGCCGAGACTGGCGGCACCCGTAAACGTCAGCCGGCCGGTGGCCTCGTCAAACTTGCCGCTGATGCCGTTGACCGGCGTGAATCCAAGCAGATCGCCGCTGCTCAAACCGCTGCTGATCGAGACCACGGCCTTGCTGATCTGCGTGTCGTCGGCGTCGCTGAGAATGAGGTTCGGGCTGAGCGCCACGGGGGCTCCTGCCTCGGTATAACTCGGAGTGGTGGCGTTGCTCACGCTCACGACCGGTGCGTCGACCGTGGGGGTGAGCGTGATCGTGGAGCTCGCGAGGGTGCTCGTCGCCGCGCCCCCGGGGGCCGCGTCCCGGTTGGCGTCCGTCACCTGAATGGACACTGTGCGGCTGTCCTGACTGGCGGTCGGGTCGCCCGAAGCGCTGCTGAAAGTAACGGTCCGCAACGCTGTCTGGTACTGGGCCACGGTGGCGGTCCCCGTGAGCGTGAGCGTCCCCGTGGCGGCGTCGAAGCTGCCAGTGATTCCGTTTTGTGAGGCCAGCGCCAGTTGATCGCCCGCGGTGTACCCGCTGGAGATTTCCAAAACGGCACCAGTCAACTGCGTGTCGTCGGCGTCACTGATCGTGATGCCCGCATCCAGTACCGCGGCTGCGCCGCCTTCGGTGTAGGAGAGCTGGCCGCCCGCCGTGAGCACGGGGGCAACATTGACCGCATTGATGGTGACATTCACCGTGGTGTCTCCGGCGGCTGCGGAGCCAAAGCCGTCGCTGTTGGCGTCGGTGACGCTGACGCGGATGGACCGACTCAGGGCTGCCCCACTGTCGGTGGGGTTGGTCCCGGTATTGCGGTAGGTCACCGAGCGCAGAGCCAACTCGTAATCGGCCACCGATGCGGTCCCGCTGAGGCGGAGTACCCCGGTGGAGCTGCTGTACGTGGTTGCGGTGATGGGAGAGCTCGTGCCGAGAGAAGACCCCAACTGCAACCGGTCGGTTAGAAGGCGTCCTGCGAAGATGGTCACCGTGACGGAGGCAATCTTGAGGTCGTCCAGATCAGCCAGCACGAGAGTCGGGTGGATCGCGACTCCACTGCCGCCCTCCGTGTAGCTGACTGTCGGGCCGGAGGACAGGCTTGGGGCGTCCGCCTCTGCGGTGACCGTGACGGTGGTGAAGGCCGTGGCCGTGGTTTGGCTGTCGAGCAGGTAGGCGATCTGGCGCTTCGCGCTGAACTGGGTGGGATCCTCGCCCACGGAGAACTGCACCGCCCGCAGGGCCGTCTCGTAATCGCTGCTGCTGGCGCTGCCGCTGAGGGTGAGCACGCCGGCGGTGGCGTCGTAGCTGGCCGTGATGGCGCTTCCACCCGGGGGCGTGTAGGAAAGCACGTCGCCGGGTGTAAAGCCGGAGGCCACCTGCACCCGGGCCGAACTGAGGGTGCCGCTCGTGAGGGCAAGCGTGGAGCCCGGATTGAGTGTCTGGCTTTCGCTGAGGGTGACGCTGTTATTTGCGCCACTCAAAGAGATCCCCGTGGACTTCAACGTGAAAGTGCGGCTGTCCGCGGAGTAGGAACTGGTGCCGCCCCCGCTGCCGGGATTCACCGTCGTGCCCGCGCTGCCGGAGGTCCGGTCCCAGAGTTTGAGCGCTACGCTGACCTGGCCGCCGACCGCGCCGCTGGGGGTAAACCGGATCCGGTCAGTGGCCGCCAAAAGCCTCGCCGCGGTGCTGTTGATGCCTGTGAGGGCAGACCAACTACTGCCGCTGTTGGTGGAGACCTCCCAGTTGCCGATGTCGGTGTTGCCCGCGGTGATGGTGTCTACCGCGCTGACGAGGGCGGCCCCGAGGGCAGCGGCCCCGGAATCGGGGTCCACAGCATCGCCGATCAACGCGCTGACCAGGTACCCGGTGTCGGCGGAATCACCCCCGGAGACCGTGCCAAGGGACTTGTCGGTGGCGCTGGCTTGCGTGAAAACCGGGGCGTCGTTGACGCTGGTGACCGTGATGGAGGCGGTGTTACTTGTGGAGGAGAAGGCCGCGCTGCCGCCGGTGTTTGTCGTGTCCGCCGTGGTGCCGGCGGTGCCGCTGCTTTGATCCCAGGCGCGGTAGGTAAAGCTTGCGGCTGTCCCATTCCGATCGTCCGGCACAAAGCGCACTGCGTCTGCAGGACGCAGCAACAGCGCGCTGGTGCTCGAGATCGCCCCCATGGCCACCCAACTGCCGGTGTTGTTGAGGCGGTATTCCCAACTGCCGTTGCCACTGTTGAGGGCACTGATGGCGATCCCGCCGCGCACCGCTCCTGAATCCACATCGGTAATCGTACTGCTGTTAACGATCGAGGAGATCAGTTGACCGCCGTTCTGCGTGGCGTCTTCGTTGAGGGAGGTCAACGTGGGCGTTGCACTGCTGAGCACAGGTGCGTCGTTCCCCGGTTGGACCGTGATGTTGAAGGTCTTGCTAAAGGAAATGTCCGAGACATTCGTGCTGCTGTATTCAACAAGATAACCGTCCGGATATTCGGTGTTGGAGCGGTCATTCCACTCACCGTCCGTGGGGAGTATTTCGCCGTAATCCTGACCGCCATTAGTATTGTTTGGTTGGCTGCTCTGCCAGTTCGCATAGGCGCCATTTACGGCGGACCCGCTTGAGGATCCGCTCCAAAAGGTCTGGCCAGCCTCCGGACCGGTAACCCATTTCCACGTGCCCTCCGATGCGGCATCGGAAGCGCCGATCCAGGCGTTGCTGGGCATGCGCGTCTTTAAGAACTCGTTCTCAGCGGCGCTGGTGATGGTCGCCAGATAACCCTGCATTCCAGCGTAGTACCGGTTTTCAGCCGCCGTTTTGGCACTGGTCCAAGAGATGGTGCTGTCACTGACGTACTCGTAGAAGTGGGGTAGCCCGTTGCCGTCGCGGCGCACAAACATGTTGTCCGCCAGCATCTCGACTTCCCGCACCCCGGCGGTGGGAGTGTCGCTGATGTTGCGGTAGGTGACCCGGCGCAACGCCTCCTCATAGATGCTCAGGGAAACAGCCGAACTACTGAGGGCCAGCACCCCGGTAGACACGTCGTAATTGAAGGTGATCGTGGCCCCGCTGATCACCACCGTTCCCGCCGTGGGGGTCCCATTAGTGGTGGTGACCGTTGTGGGATTCAGCACAAAAAGCCGGTCTTCCGCAGATTGAAAGCCGCTGTTGATCAGCACCTTGGCCCCGGTACGTGTCTGCGCGGTGTCGGGATCCAGCAAGGTCAGAGACGCATCCAGAACCAGATCGTCGTTTGCCCCATTCGCGTTGGCATCCAACTCCTGATAAGGGAGCGCCGCTGCGGTGACGTTGTTTGTGGTCGTGGTGGCCAGGGAGAGGTTGAGCGTGAGCGGGTCGTCCACCGCGCCCACATTCAGCGTTGCCGTGAGCGCCGTGCTGGAAAAGGCGCTGGCATTCCCGTTGATACTGGCGTCCACCCGGCTGCCCGCCGCACCCTCGCTCGTATCCCAACTGCGGTAGGTGATGCCGATGGCGGTCTCGCCGGACGCGGGGGTGTTGGTTGCATCCGGTTGGTAACGCACCCAGGTGTCCGGCCCGAGCAGCAGCGCGTTTTGGTCGCTGACACTGCCCACCGATTGCCAGACCGTGCTGCCGCTGAGGGTGGCGTCGGTGCTGAACTGCCAACTGCCGATCCCGGTACTGCCGGTGAGGGCCAAGCCGAGGGCGGCACTGGTCGTCTCGTCGGTCTTGTCTGTCGCCGAACGGGTTGGGCTGCTGCCGTTGAGCAGGCTTGCGACCCGTACCGCTGTGGTCGGAGCGTCCTCGGTGGTGCCCGCAAACGCGTAACTGCCGGAGAGGGTGGGTGCGTCGTTCACAGCAGCCACGTTGAGCTTTACCGAAAGCGCGGTGGCCGAACTCAGCCCGCCGTCATCCAAGGCCTTCACCGCAAAAGCGGCGATCGCGTCGGTCCCCGTGCCATTGAGATCGGCAGCGGGCGTCCACTCAGCGACCGTGTCCGCGTCGATGCGGTTGTTGGTGGAGGCGTTCCACGGGGTGCCCCCGATGCTCAGGCTGCCCTTGGTGCTGTCGACCGAGGTCACCTGAAAACCGGTGACGCTCCCGCCGGTGTCGGACGCATCGCTTGCGCCCTGCAGCTCCGCAAACGTGATCTTCTTGGTTAGATCCTCGGTGCCGCCGCTGAGCGTGCCCAACTGTGTGAGCGTCGGTGCGGCGTTGGTGGCGGTGAGGTTGTACGTGTTGGTGACGGCGCTCGCAACGCCGTCGGCGGCACTCACGCTGATGCTGGCCGCACCATCCACGCCGGCCACAAACGTGGCGGCCGCCAACGCCGCATTCAGGTCGCTTACCGTCCCGGAAACCTGAATCCCGGCCACGTTCGGATCGGCATCGTTGAGGCCTTTGAGGCTCCCGCCGCTGGGGGTCAGGGTGAGCGTGAGGTTCTGGCCGGCGTCGGCGTCGCTGACGGTGATGTAACCGAGGCTGTCGCCAAGGCCCGTGGTCACCGCTCTCGGGGTGCCCTGGTTGCTGAGGCTCGGGGCACTGTTGGCGGTGGTCGCGGAGAAGCCGTATTTGCCGACGGTTAGGTTGGGTGAGCCGTCCTCAACGGTAATGAGGAAGTTGGCGCCCCCGTTGGTGGCGGCGGTGAAGGTGGCACCTGCCAGAGCGGTGTTGATAGCGCTGGCGCTGCCATTGAGTTGGATGCCGCTTTGGTTGCTGTCGGCATCGGTGAGGTTTCCAAGGGTGCCGTTTTTGGCACTCAAAGTGACGCTCAGCGTGCTGTTGTCGACATCCGACACCGTGAAATCAGCCAAGGCAGTGCTTTGGCCGGTGAGAATTGCCACGCTGCTGCCGGGCACGCCGGTGAGCACCGGCGCGTCGTTCACAGCCGCCACGTTGATCTTTACCGAAAGCGCGGTGGCGGAACTCAGCCCGCCATCGTCCAAAGCCTTCACCTCAAAAGCGGCCAACGCGTAGGCCCCCGTCCCGTTCAAGTCGGCGGCGGGCGTCCACACTGCTGCCGTGTCCGCGTCGATGCGGTTGTTGGTGGAGGCGTTCCACGGGTTGCCGCCGATGCTCAGGCTGCCCTTGGTGCTGTCGACCGAGGTCACCTGAAAACCGGTGACGCTCCCGCCGGCGTCCAAGGCGTTGCCCGCCTCCTGCAACTGCGCAAACGTTACGGCGTAAGCCACATCCTCCGTAGCGCCGACGAGCGCGTTCACCTGCGTGAGCGTGGGCGCGGCATTGGAGGCGTTCACATACACCGTGCTGGTCACCGCGGGGGCCAGGCCGTTGCTGAGGCTCAACTCCAGCGTGGCGGTTCCATCGGCCAACGCCTTGAAACGCCCTGCCGCCAGGGCCGCGTTGATCTCCGCCGCCGTTCCTTCCAACTGAAGGCCCCCCGTGCCGAGATCCCGGTCTTTGAGCCCAAACAGGCTGAACCCGTTGCTTGGATCGCTCACGGTCAGCGTGAACACCTGCGCATTGGTGCCCGCATCGGGATCCGTGAGCGTGAGGAAGCCCAGGCTTTCCTCGAGGTGCGTGGTGAGGGGGAGCGCATTGCCGCTGCTGCTGGCGCTGTTGTTGACCACCGGATCGCTGCTGGACTGGAACGCCAGGGCGGCGCTGCTGCTGGAACCGGCGCTGTTCGAGCCGTCGTTGAGGCTGAGCGTCAGGCTCGCCGCACCCGCTGCCGTGGCCCGCACGGTGAGGGCCGGATCGGCCAGCAAACTGTTGAGCTGCCCAGGGGTACCGCTTGCCACCCAGGTGCTGGCGTTGGTGATCGAAAGCGAGGCCCCGCCGCTGTGGACGCCGGAGGAGACTCCGCCCAGGGTCGAGTTGGCTGCCGTGAAGGTCAACTGGGTGCGGCCGTTCTGGCTGTAATCCGCCAGATCGCTGTCGGCGAGGCTTACGGGCGTGGCGGAGCCGAGGAGGCTTTGCAACGTGGTGGCGACGCCCGTCCGCAGACGCGCAACCGTGCCGTTCGAGGGCACGCCGCTGAACACCGCTTCGTCGTTGACGGCGGCGACGCTGATTGTCGTGCTCCCCAAACTCACTGCGCCTGTGCCGTCGTCGGCGCTGAAGCTGAGCGCCACCACACCGTGGGTCTGGCTTGCCGGTGCGTACTGGATGGTGCCGGGAGTCAGCACGAAGGCGTTGATTTTTTCGGCGGTGCCTTGCAACACCAGTTCTCCGGGATTGCCGCCCTGAGCGACGGTCACGCCCGCGCCGTCCTTGGCATTGAGCGCGCCCTGCACCGCGGTGAGGGTGAGGCTGATGGGCGTGGCTCCGCTGTCGAAATCGCCAAAGGTGAAGCCGCTGAGGTCGAGCGCAGCGGGGGTGTCTTCCGTGGCGTTGATCGCCGTGATGCCGTTGAGGAACGGCTTGTCGTTGGCCGCCGCGACCGTGAGCGAGAGGCTCAACGAGGAGAGGGCGTTTTCGCTCTGGCCGTCGTGGGCGGTGACAGTGAGGTTGCGGGTGGTGGTGTCGGGGTCGTCGCTGGTGTTGGTGAAGGTCACCGCACGCAGCGCCGTCTGATAGTCCGCGAGCGTGGCCTGCCCGACGATCTTGAGCACGCCGCTGGAAGCGTCGTAACCGGCCCTGAGTCCGGTGCTTGTGGCCACCTGCGTTGGCAACGCCAAAACGTCGCCCGCCTGCAGGTTGGTGAGTGCCACGGTGAGCGACTGCAAGGTGGTTTGCTCGGTGTCGCCCAGTACGGCACCGGGCGCGACCGCCACCGGACCGGTGCCGCCGGCGGCGTTGGCCACCCCGCCGTTTTCGCTCCAAGCGGGGGCTGTTGCGTTGCCAAGGCCGAGGCTTGGCGGCGTGTTGGAAGTCACGCTCGCGATGCTGCTAAAGTTGGGCCCGAGTGCTGTCGGCAGGGTGCCTCCGAGCAGGTCCGCCTTGAGCGCGAGGGTGTCCTCGTTGCTGCCACTGGCGTTGGTGTAGCCAAGCTGGAGCGTGCCGAGGTCAATGCGCCCGTTGGCGTCAATGGCGCCAGCATTCAGCGTGAGGGTGAGCGGGTTGGAGTCGGTGTCTCCACTGGCACGGCCCAGACTGGTGAGGCTGCCACCGGCCGTTTGCAGGCTCAACTGCACCTGCCCGTTTGCCGCCAGCAAATCCTTGTCGACGCGCCCCTCCGCATCGAGGCCGACCAGGCTCAGGCCCGAAAGGGTGGAGGCCGCGCCGGAAAGCAGTTTGCCCGGGGTGGGTTGGCCCTGGAACTGGAGCGTGGTGGCGCGCACATCCGCCACAATCGCGCTGCTGACGCCGCTCACGCCCCCAGTGGCTTTGAGCGTGAAACTTTCCCCATCCTCGGCGGCGGCGTAGACCACATTGTCAAAATAGGCGACGCCGTTGCTGTAGGTCGCCGTGGGATTCCCCGTCGTGCCCACCTGCTGGAGGGTGCCGTTGCCACTTGCCAATTCCAGGGTCACCGTGCCGGTCGCCTGCTTGTCGAGGTTGCCGTTGGCATCCACGGCCTGCACCGTGAACGTCATGGCCTTTCCGCTCACCACCTTGGTGGCAGGCGCCAGAACGTTCAAGGTGGTGGCTACGACGTCGGCGGTCACCTGCTGTTTTTGCACCGGGGTGTTGGCGTTGAGCAGGGATCCGGTGGGGGCGAGACTGAGCTGCTTGAGCGGATCGAGCGACAGCGCGACCAGGTTGGCGCCGTCGGTCACGGAGCCGCCGTTGTACCAGGCCTCAATGCTGTAGGTCTCAGAGCTGTTATTGGCGATCGAGAGGGGATTGGCACCCAGATCGAAGCTCAGCGTGGTCCCATCGCTGCTCAACACTCCCGCCACGGGGGTCACCAGATCGGGGCCGCGCAGTTGATATGACAATGCGGCTGTACCCGGGGTGGTCAGCGAAACGCTGATGGCCCTCACCTGAGTGGGCTGGCCATCGCTTGTTCCGCCGTTGGGGACGCCGTCTGAATTGGCGTCATTGTCTGTGAGGCGCAGCTCCAGCACAGTGGCCGCTGTGGCGGCCGAGCTGGCAGTGGCCGGCAATGATACGGCTGTCGTGCCCAGCAGGGTGGCGCTGCTGGTACGATCCACCGGTGGTGCGGCAACCGTCACCTGGGTGGTGCCGCTGATGCCGACTTCCTTGCCAAGGCCTTGTTCTCCGGCGTTCCCGTCAAAGAACTGCCAGCTGATTTGGATCGGGCCGCCGGGGGCGATCTCGCCGGTGAAAGCGTACCCAAGGGAGCTGGCGGCCTCGTTGAGGACGGCTTGGGTGGTGTTGTTGTTGAAAAGCATCTCCAGCTTTCCGCCGGACTGGGTGTACGAACCAAACTCCACCGCCGTGGCATTGAGCGTGGTGCTTCCGAGCAGGACGCGCCCCGGCTGGCCGGCGGCTGCTGGCGCCTCCAGTTGCAGGTTGCGCAGTCCGGCGAAGCGGTCGTTGGCGGACGCGCCGCCATCGCGTTGCAACACCAGGCGCGTCCCCGCGTAATTGCCAGCCCCGCTGTTGAGCGTGGCCAAATCGGGATCATTCAAGCGCACATCGTTGTCCAACCGCACAGCGGGAGCACCGATGACATAGTTGACCTTCCCATCAAGACTGCTGACAGGGGCAAATGCTGTATCCAGGGTGCCGTCGGCATTCAGCCGCACCACGCCGTACTTTTCAAAAGTCACCTTGCTAACGCCCGCAATCAGGATCTTGCCGTCGGACTGCGTCACCATCGAGTAGGCAGCATCATCGCCGTAGTTGAGCTGATAGACCAGATCGAGCAGGGTCTGGCCGTTGGTGCCGAAGTTGGTGTCGAGATTGCCGTTGGCATTCAACCGCACCACGCCGTAGTTGGTCGACCTCAATCTAGCCCCGGCAGGCAGGGCAGTGGTGAAACCCGCAATCAGGATCTTGCCGTCGGCCTGGGCTACAATCGAGCGGGCATCATCACCGGTGTTCGAGCCCAGATCGAGCAGGGTCTGGCCGTTGGTGCCGAAGCTGGTGTCGAGGCTGCCGTTGGCATTCAACCGCACCACGCCGTAGTTGGTCGATTTCCCGGTACCCCCGGCAGGCTGGGCATCGGTGGTACCCGCAATCAGGATCTTGCCGTCGGCCTGGGTCACCATCGAGTAGGCACTATCAGAGCTGTCAGAGCCCAGATCGAGGAGGGCTTGACCGTTGGTGCCGAAGCTGGTGTCGAGACTGCCGTTGGCATTCAACCGCACCACGCCGTAGTTGTAGTTGGGCTGTCCCACGGTAGCCCCGGCAGGCCGGGCATGGGTGGAACCCGCAATCAGGATCTTGCCGTCGGCCTGAGTCACCATCGAGTAGGCCTCATCAATGGTGTTCGAGCCCAGATCGAGCACGGTCTGGCCGTTGGTGCCGAAGCTGGTGTCGCGACTGCCATCGGCATTCAAACGCACCACGCCGTAGTTGGCTGAGAGTATTTTAACCCCGGCAAGCAGGGCATTGGTGATGCCCGCAATCAGGATCTTGCCGTCGGTCTGGGTCACCACCGAGCGGGCAGAATCACTGCTGTTCGAGCCTAGCTCGAGCAGGGTCTGGCCGTTGGTGCCGAAGCTGGCATCCCGGCTGCCATCGGCATTCAAACGCACCACGCCGTAGTTTAGGGATGACCCGGTAACCCCCGCAGGCTGGGCACTGGTGGAACCCGCAAGCAGGATCTTGCCGTCGGCCTGGGCTAACATCGAGTAGGCACTATCAGAGCTGTCAGAGCCCAGATCGAGCAGGGCTTGCCCGTTGGTGCCGAAGCTGGTGTCGCGGCTGCCATCGGCATTCAACCGCGCCACGCCGTAGTTTGTGAATGACCCGGTAGCCCCGGCAGGCTGGGCACCGGTGTACCCCGCAATCAGGATCTTGCCGCCGGCCTGAGTCACCACCGAAGTGGCAACGTTTTTTCTGCTATAGTTAGAATCAAACAAAGCAAATCCGCTGGGAAGATTGCTGTTGGGGGCGGTATTCAGTTTTTGCAGGAGTAGGTCTGCGCTTCGGCTGTTGGAGCTAAAGGGGCTGGCAGCCGTTGTGTTAGCAGTTGTGCTGACACCTGTTTTGCCGTTGGTGTGCCCCCCGCTGCCATCCCACGCAACGAGCGTGAGGGCCGACGACACCGTTCTGGTGGTGTTCATCTCCGTGGGATCCACCAACAGCACGCGCGTGTTGTCGTTGGCCAGCAGGGTGAGGGCGGATGCGACGGTCAAACCGGGGGCTTTTGTCCAACGCGTTCCGTTATCGGTGCTGGTGTAAAGCTCCAGCCCGGGGGCGACGCCGGTGATGGCGATGCCGCGCGGATCCCCAGCATCAGGATCCGTGATGCTGCTTCCGATCAGGTCGCGCACCAAGGTGCTCTTGCCAATGTCCTCCGCCTGCGGTTGAGCGTCCAGGGCAGGGACTGGGGAGAGCAGAAGCGCTGAGGTGGCATTCAACAGTGGCCGCTGGTTGGCCGCTACCACCAATTCCACCGTATCGGTGGCTGAAGAGAACGGTGAAGGAGCTGTGGCCGTGCTGGCTAGGTCGGTCTTTATCCCGCCCTGCCCATTGCTGTAAGGAGTCGCACTTGTGCTGGGTGTGTTGCGGTCCCAGGCGCGAAAGGTGAGGGCTTTGGCCACCGTGGTGGCGGCGGTCACGCTGGTCTTGGGCTGGAGGTAGACCCAGGTCCCTCCATCGGCGAACAGGACACGGGCACTGGTGGCGGACACCGTACCCACTGCCTGCCAGGTGCCACCGCCATCGGTGCTGTACCAGGGGTCGACTTTGGTATCGACGGCGGTGAGGGCAATGCCAAGGGGTCCCAGGTCGGCATCGACCACATTCTGGCCCGCGGCGCTTCCAAGCTGGACCAGGTCGCTCACCTTGAAGGCCCCCACCGGCAGGGTGCCATTCGCGGGGGCCGGGGAGCCCAGCTTGACGGCGGTGCTGCGGTTGATCTTCGCGGCATCCAGCACCGGTTGGGCACTGTTGACCCCAAGCACATTCATTGTGACGAGCACCGGTGTACTGGTTTGGGGCGCCAGACCGCTGCCGCCGGTGTCGCGCAGGGTGATCGCGAGACTGCGCTGGTTGCTGACCGCCGTGGGCGCGATCGTGGTGTTCTTAAACGTGAGGCTGGACAGAACCTTCAGATAGGTGGCCGCGTCAGCGCTGCCAACGACCGTGAGCACGCCGTTGGCGTAACTGGCCGTGAGGGGGGTGCTGGTCGTGGTGACTTCCAGCAGGTCGCCTGTGGTGAGCCCACTGCTGATTTCCACGCGGGCCGATTGCAGGCTGGTGCTGTCTGCATCGCTGAGCAGGGGTGGCTTTGCAGTCGAAAAGACTTTCACCGCCGCTGCATTTTCCGTGTAGGTGGAGGGAGTGGCGCTGTAGGTCAACACCGGCGCCTGGTTCCCCAGCACCCCGGTAAAGTCGGTGACGTCCTGGCCCGTGAGATACTTCAAGGCACCGGCGTCATCACCGGTGGTGGGATCGGTGTAACGGACCGTCACCTGTTTGGTGGTGGAGGTAACGGGTGTGGCCAGAACCAGGGAGGCGGTGTTGCCACTGACGGCCACGCTGTTCACGGTGAGGGCCGCGCCATCGGCCTCCACGACGAAGGCCGAGGCAGCCGGCGGAGTCTGTGGGCTCCCCAGTTGCTGACTGAACTGCAACTCCAACGTGGCCCCATTGTTGAGGAGCTGCAGCCGGCTCAGCTCTGGGATTGTGGTGTCGTCCGTCAGCGCGGCCGCGGCGCCCACCAACAGCGCCGTCGCGCTGGAAACCCCCGCCCCGTAGGTGGTGTCCCCTGAGTAACTGGCGGTGATGGAGTAGGTGCCGGCGGCCAGAGTGCTGGTGGTCCAGCGGGCGAGGCCGTCGGCATCCACGGTGGCGGAACCGAGGGTGACGCTGCCCGCCAGGAAAGTGACTTTGCCGGTGGGCCGGCCGAGGGAACCGCTCAGGCTGGAGCTGAGGATCACGGGGGCGTTGAGATCCACCAAGGGGGAGTTGACCGAAACGGTCACCGTTGCGCTGTTGGTTGCCATGGCTGAGAGAGGTGAGAGGTTCCGGCTGGAAAGCTGGTGTTGAGTGCCGAATGAAAAGGCAAAGACTAGTTGGTGCTCAGAAGAGCCTGAAAACCAGAGTGAACGAACCAAAAAATCAGGGATGAGTGAGCCAACAAAGCGCGAACAAATCAACTTACAAAGCCTTTGTTTAACGCCGATTGTAAGCGAATGCCGCATGTTGAGACGGGACGAACTGTGCAGACAGTCTTTGTGAAGCCCCGGCGCTCCATCTGAAGGGGCAGGCCGGCCGAGGTGCAGCCCTGAGATAAGACACTGGCTGCAACCGACCCGGGCGAGGCTCCGAAAATCCGCCGCCCCCCTAAAATCACCTCCCCGCACCCCGGAGCTTCAGCCCTTCTTGCGGATCAGTTCCGCCAGAAAGCGGACGGTCTCGCTGGCAATGACCTGGTAGCCCGCGAGGTTGGGATGCCGGTCTGCATACCATCCCGGCAGGTGCCCGAAATGGGCGTCCAACCGGTTGTCGAGCACCACCACATGAGGTTCCCCAACCTTCCGCACGTAGGGTTCGGCGAGGGGGCGCAGTTCCTCGGGCACCTTTGCCAAGGGATACCGTCTGTAGTTGAGCATGTTTGGGCCTTTCCTGAGCTCGGCCTCGTACCGCGGATGGATGTCAAAAAGCGGCAACTTCTCCTCGCGGGCGACCTGTTTGACGACTTCGTTGATCGAATCGTTGTTGCTCCCCACGTCATAGGGAATGACCGTCATTGGAATGAGCATCGCCCCGGGATGATCCTTCCGCAAACGCACGAGCAGCGCCCGGTAATCGAGCAGAAAGTTGCTCGCGAACCCCTCCCGCTTTGACCGGTCGTTGATCCCGTAGCGGATGAAGATGTAATCGGCCTTGGGCTTCGTGGCCACGTCGCGCTCGTAGCGACCGGATTCGAGGAGTCTCTGGATATATTCTCCGCTGAGCCCGAGATTGTACACGTCTACGGGCGGGCAATCCTTCATGCAGGCCAGCTGTATTCGGATGCCATCTTCAAACTGGGGTTCTTCAGGCGCCAGCATTTTGGGGATGGAGGCCTCCGTCGTGCTGTCGCCCAACAGGAGCACTTGGAGCCTTCTGGGGCCGGCCGTCGCCCCGCTGAACTTGAAGGGGACGCCCCCCACAATCTGGTCGGAAGTGATCGTCGTGCAGATGCGTTTCTCCACGTGTTCGAGAAACAGTTCGGTCCCGCGCTGGTGGCTGACAAAGGGCCAGCGGGCCGGGTTATACATGGAGTCGGTCAGGTCGCGCAGGAGCGCCACGTTGCGGCCGGTCCGGACCATCTGTCTGAGTCCGAAGGGGCGCCCGGCCACGCACATGTTGAGGTGCACCCCCGCCAGGAAGACGTTTTGAATGGCGCGTGCCTCAAGCAGGTTCCAGATTTCGCCGCCCGAATCACTGATGGCATCCCGGTCGTGATCGATGCGGAGGCCCTCGATCTGGCGGGTCCACGGGGCCATGGGGTTTAATCCTCTCGCCTCCAGAGCCCTCACCCACGCGGCGTGTTCCGCAGGATCGTCATCCTGGCCGCCGTCGGACTGGTCGATGGGAAGGAGGGCGTGTTCTTCGGTGGGGAGTTGCCTGCACCACGCCTCGATCCTGTCGGGCACACGCGGGGCTGTGGGTGCGGAGCGGGCGCGCTCCCTCGCGGGGGTGCCCTCGTAGAACTTCATGCAACTGCTGGGGGCGTGGATAATGAGCACCCCTTGTTCCCTGGCCTTTTCCAGCACCTCGTTCAGGCGCCCCACCATCTCCCCTTCCCGGCTCGCGGCATTTTTGCAGGAGTGCAGGTCCCACATGTCGCAGACAATCAGGGCGGTGCTACGGGGCGCCCACTGCACCTTGGCGGTTTGTTTCGCGCCCGCGGGACTGCGGGACTGGAGCGACAACACCAGCGGCGTTTGCGCGTTCAGTGAGACGGCCCAGAGGAGGAAAACGAGCAGATGTTTCATAGGGGGGCACCTCTCCTAGTCCCCCTGCCCTTCCAAGGCAAACCCGGGTGATCCCTATCAAAGCCGTGTGCGCCATTCGCCGACCGCCCGCGGTGCATTTCCTTTGCATGCAATCCCGCATACGAGTGTGGACGACTTTACTGAACACACAGGCGCCCGGGGGGGCGCCTGAACCAGCCCACCGGAGACTACTTGGCTGGGGGGTAGACGTCCCGCTGGCGCAGCCCGATGGTCTTCACCAGCGAGCCGTCGTGGACCAGGGTGATCTCCCAGTGGCGCTTGACAGGAGGAGCTCCGTCATCCCGCTCACACTTCACAAAATCAAAAACGTCGGTGGTGGCCACCTTGTTGATATCCACGATCTTGGTTGACGTCTTCGAAAAAGAACTGCAGGTGAAGCCGGCCTTTTCCATGGCGGCGGAGGCCGCATCTATCGGCATCCCCGCATGCACGTGGTGCCCCATCCACTCCCACATTTGCTCTCGCGTCAGAAGGCCGTCTTTCTGGTCCTCGCAACCGGACGCCCACAGCAGGATGCCAAGAGCAAAGGCGGACCGGACCAAACCGTGCTTCAGAGCACTGAGGGCGCGGACGGTGGTCTGGAACTGGGTCAGGAGGGGGGGAGTGCCGACGGATTTCATGTTGCCAACGGGGTGACTGGGGAGGGTGTCAGGCGCACAACGTCCAACACCCGTGCGTTGTGTCAGATAAAGGGGGCGGGTCGTAGAAAAATCATTCAAAAGTGTCCGGAATTTCCGCCCCCCCAAACGGACGCCCCTTGAAACATCCTGTCGTCCGGTCTATGGTTAAGCCAGCGAAAGTCTTTTTGCTCCGGCAGTAGCCGGAGTGGGTGGATTTTTGACCCTGCTAAAGTTGGGGGGGCGTACTGGTTTCGACTAAGAGTTGGAGACACAGATCGCATGCCGAGGAAGCCTGGTGGGCCTCGTTAAAATCTCTGGGCAAAAAAATAAACGCCAACGATTACGAAGATCTGGCTCTTGCTGCTTAATTAAGCGGCAACGTTCCCATCCCAACGCCTGCTAGGGATGGGGGCGACGACAGCAGGCTGGCCTCTGGGGGGAGCGACCGCTTCCGGGGGCGAGATCGACCGTGGACGACCGGGGAAAGGCAGCCCGCCCGCTGGCGGCCTCTCCCTTAAACAAACAGCGAGGCTAAGCATGTAGAAGTTTGTGACGAAGGCTTTTAGGACAGGGGTTCAACTCCCCTCGCCTCCACCATTTTGATTCTGAAAGACTTACACACTCAGCCAGGGCCCTGTAGTACTGCATGTAGTACAATGTCCGCTTTCGATTGAGGACGTCCGCGTTGGTCCGGTTGCTCCAACAACGACCGCCCTACAGCACCGGGGGCACTGCGTTTTCCGGCCACATTCAGGTCTCCCAACCTTCCGGCAAAAGATGGCGGTTGCCTCTCAAAAAGCGTGAGTGGATCCGGGGCACAAGGCTACGGTGGCGGATATGTGTGCTGCACCGCGAAAGCAAGCGAAGACCAAGAAGGCGAAAGCAACTTCAGCCCTTGGAAGCAGTGCCACAACCGTTCCCGATGGTGCCGTCGGCAAAAGCACTGTGCGGAAATCTTGGACCGACCGCCCAGATTCCCTAGATCTTCTTGTAAATTGCGCGGCGTTGTTGGGCATTGCGGACAGGATAAATTCCGAGCATACGATGTTTGACTGCGACCCACTGGCAAAACGGGCGACTGAGCTCATAAACGCCTGCGAATTTGCTTTGGAGCAGGAAGCCACTCTAACTGAGGCACGCCTCAAAGAGCGGCGGAGAAAACTGGATAATATGGCGTTCCCAACGCGGTTGTCCTTCGAAGAAGGGGCTCTTGCGTTGCTCAAACTCACGGACGCCAGATCGGATCGGCTCGAATCCGGAATCAGGCGGTTGCTGAGATCGGATTTCGAATTAGAGCCTCGGTACCCGCTTGGAGACGATGAAAAAGGTCATCTCAGGGCTTTCGCGGCACGCGTAGTGGGGCGACCTCCAACATTGGAATCTTTTATCGACGAGGAGCTTGCTCGGTATCGCGCGAACGGATTTTCCCCGGAGGACTTAAAACGTCTCCTCGCTCTGATCGAAAACAAAGGCGAACAGTAGCAGTCGAGTCCTGCCCAGGACGCCTGCGATGGAACGCGGAGCCCTGTCCGACCCAAGCTGACAGAGGCAGCAGCCCCTAACTTGAGGGGCGACTAGCGCACGGCGTCGCCTCACACGTCAGAGGAAAGACCGTCCTCCAGCAGTTTTGGCCACCCTGCTTCTCATTTTTGACCGTCGTCCACCAGTTGGCTCAATTGTGAGAATCTTCCGACTCATATTTGCGACCCTCGCAGTCCGGACCCAAGTTTCACGCCACTCTCCTCCTCGGAGGCCAGCCATAAGCATTTTCGTTCACAACGTGTTTTTGATAAACATCTTTTGAAAACATCTCCGCTGTGATGGAGCAAGGTTGAGCACGCTCGGCCCAAAAAAAGCGGTTTTTTCGGCGGCTGGCGAAAAGTTCCGTTTCGACGGCAGCGGATGCAAATCTTCCGGCATCGACATTCATTCGCGCGGCAAAGGGGCACAGACTTCTGGCAAAATCTGCGCAACAGGCGGCAAGGCCTTCCCATTTGTAAAAACCTCATGGCAAGCACCTTGCTTTGGAAGGTGGTCCTATGGAAAATGAATCCTCGACCACCAGCAAGCGAAGCCATCCCGACATCAAACCCGAATGGGTGCGAGTTCCCGAGGCCGTCAAAATATCCGGCCTTGGCCGCAGCTCGATCTACGAGCTCATCGGCGCCGGTAAAATCAAAACGTTCTCCAAGCGAGCACGGGGCAGTCGGCGTGGCGTGCGCCTCATATCGTACGACAGCCTCCTCGAGTTTCTGGAGCGCGCCTATCTGGCGTCCCTTGAGAACGCCAAAGACGGCCGAAACTCGCAGGGGCAGTGAGTCGGTCCTCCAGAAGATCTACCCGGCGGTCACAAAAAAACCGCCATTTCCAATATAAAATCATGAAAACAAGAGTTATACGCACCCAGAAAGCCGCCACAGGCGAGAGACAGACACCCTCTTTTGTCGGCAAAAACCACGCCTCCGGCAGCACAGGCCAATTACACGACACGGCGGTACAGCCAGGCATCTGCCGCAATCGCTACCCAAACCGCTCACTCCAGAGAGGAGGAACCATCCATGGCCAATAAAACCCCAATCCAGTGGTGCGATAGCACCGTGAACCCGATCATGGGCTGCAGTGGCTGTGAGCTTTACCCAAAAACCAGCGAAGTTTTGCGTGCGATTGATGTAGCCGTGGCGGCGACTGGTACAAAGATCGACAGCAAGGCGATGCTGGAGGCCCTAGTTAACGATGCATTCGGTCGGATAAGGGAGCCGCTCGCCTCGCACAAGAAAGTCGTCAACAACACGAACATCTGGCACCTCCGGGAGCAGTTCGCTTCCCAGGTTGAGACCCAGTATGGGACGGCTGCTACATGCGCGGTTAAGGCGACGATCAGGTCTACGATGTCCTGTTACGCCGCGAGGCTGCACCTTAACAAGGGCGCGAATCTGCAAAATCCGGAAAGAATGCCGCACAAAGGGCACGCCGCAATCTTTGAACTGGTCACCCCCTTCCCCGGCAGGACAGCCAATGCTGCAAACCTTTCTGATCTGATGGGCAAAAGCCGTTCGGAAGCGGAATGGAAAGGCCACCTTCCCCGCATGATCTTTGTCAGCGACATGGGAGACGCGTTCAGTGCGCAAACGCACTTCGAGTTTTTGAAGGCCGACACGGTTCCCCAGTTTCAGTCGGCGGCTGGGCATCGGCATCTCTGGCTGTGGCTCACAAAAAGGCCTGACACGATGGCCAGGTTTTCCGAGGAAATCGGCGGATTTCCCGAAAACGTCTGCGCTATGACCACGGTAACCTGCGCGGCTCCCGAAAACCTTAAACGGGTGGACGAGCTACGGAAGGTGAAGGCCCACACTCGCGGGCTGTCCATCGAACCGTTGAGGGAGCGGATCCCACCGGAATCGCTGAACCTCGAGGGAATCGACTGGGTGATCGTTGGAGGTGAGTCGGGGGCCGGGGATGACACTCCCGCATTCGACCTTCAGTGGGCTGAGGAGCTCATGGAGCATTGCCGCAGGCACGGAGTGGCCTTCTTTTTGAAGCAGCTCGGAAGACGTCCAATGCGCAATGGTAAGTTTTTCAAGCTCAAAGATGCGCATGGGGGGAGCTGGGATGAGTGGGACGAGCCACTGCGGGTGCGGAAATTTCCAAAGGCTTTCCACTCTTATCGCGCAGGTGAGGTTGCGGGGATTTCTAGCGATCGCCCTAAAAGGTCGGCGAATTCCAGGATGCCAGACCCTGGTTCCGTTCTATCGGCAGACGATGCCTCATACTTGGCGGAGCGTGAAAAGATCGTTGACGCTGGGTTGAATTCCCAGTTGGAGGTCGGAAGCGCACTGCGCGAAATACGTGACTACAAAGGCGGGGCTCTTTTTAAGGCCAGTTACGGGTCAATCGAAGGGTATTGCCGGCAACGCTGGGGAATTGGAAAGGCACAGGCCTATCGCCTGATGGGGCTTTCGGAGGTTGTAGAAACGCTCAAGAAGGAGTTTTCGCCCAATGGGCGAAACAATCCGGTTCCGATGCCAAGCAACGAACGTCAGGTGCGGCCTCTTACAAAACTTAAAAATGCCGGTGCTCAAGCCGATGCATGGCTCGCGGTTGTGCAGGAGGCGGCGGGTAATCGCATCACGGGATCCGGAGTCGATAAGGCTGTTCGAGCGGCGGTCAAAGCGGGCGCAGAATTGAAGAGTGTACCGAGGCGCAAACGGGAAAACCCTCCGGAGGAGAGACCTGCAGCCCCGACGGTCAACAAAGCGGATGAACTTGCACGCCCGGAGCCTTCAGTGAAGGAGATTCCCGGAGGGACTGCAGAGGAAATCATGCAGCACTTGAGTGCGTTCCTTCAGGGCAGCGTCGAGGACGGTCGCAAGCAAATCCTGAGGCGCGAACTCGACAGGCTCATTCAGGCAGCCCTTAAGGTCGGACTGCTGGATGCAGTGCCGCCTCCATCGCAAGCCTGCATGGAAGGAGAACCAAAACTGGAGGACGCGGCATGAGCATGTCGAACGCCGGAACCGCTTTTCCAAGCAATAATCTGCCCCTACAACCCGTGATGGAAAACCTCTACAATCCACACGACTCCGCGGGTGGTTCACCAACCACCCCGCCGCACCCGCAATCCGACCTCCGAAGCAGCGTGGGTTTGGGCAGCGACCCCCAAGAAAAGCTGAATTGCCACGAGGTCAGTGCAGGAATTTTTGAGCAAGGCGTCCTTCCTTTGGGCTCTCTCCCATCCGTAATCAGAGACTATGCGCGCGAACTGGCCGCCGTCTACCGGGTTCCCGTCGAACTTCCTGCGGTTTGCATGCTCGGCACACTGAGTGCCGCGATTGGGAAAAGTCGGCAGGCCATCAACGCCGTTCCAGAACGGATTACGCGGGCGAACCTGTACCTGCTGGTTTCGTTAAGTTCGGGAGCAGGAAAGAGTATCTCCAATCGGATCGCCAAGCCGTTCACCGATTTCGAAGTCAACGCGACGGACCGGCACGAACGAGAGGACCAGCCGCGTCTGAAAAGTCGACAGATTGTTCTGGAAGACAAGCTCAAGTGCCTGAAAAAAGCGTCCAAGAGCGCCCCTATGGAAGCCCCCCAGGTCGAGGCGATTGTTCGTGAGTTAAACCAACTGACGCGAGATATGGAAAAATCTCCAGTTCTGAGTGTTGGGAACTTCACGACGACCGGACTTGGCAATGAACTGGCCCGCACCCGTGATGAAACCTTGTGGGTCTTTTCCAGCGAAGGAGGGCAAATTGTGGATGTCATGCTCGGTGAATCCAAAACCCGGGCTCCGCACCTCCAACTCTGGTTGAACGGTTATTCAGGGGAGGGCTACAGCCAAGTTCGCGCGGTGTTGTCGGGAGGTGGCGGAAATTCTGTTTCCCTCAAAGATATTTGCCTGAGTGCTTTGCTGATGGTGCAGCCCTCCGTAGCGAAAAAATTAATGGAACATCACAATGCACGTGAGCGTGGACTACTTGGGCGCATGTTGATGGTCGAAATAAAGGCTCCTCCCGTGCGTGACACCGGCGATCGGCTAAAAGTTTCCCCGGAAATAGAGGCGAGATGGACGGGTTTGGTTTCACGGATTATGGAGCAGCGTCAACAACGCACCGAACCTTTGAACATCAGCTGCACCAGCGAAGCGGTGGAAGCGTTTCGTACTTTTCACAACGAAACCTACTGCGAGTGGTCGCAGGGAGATCTTTGCGATATGGACAAGGAGTTGAGCCGTTGGCGCGAGAACGCCATCAAACTGGCCTTAATTCTCGAGGCAGCAAAAGGCCCAGAGGTTCCTGAGATAACCAAGGAGATTGCAGCGGATGCTGTCGTATTGATGCGGTGGATCGGGATCGGTGCTCTCCACCTTTTTGAAGGGCAGCGGTACGAGCGTTTTGAAAAGCGCGCCTTGCAACTGGAAAAGGCCCTCAAGAGCCGCAGCGGTGAATGTCTGGCCTCGAATCTAGAGAAACGCCACGGGTTCTCCTTACAGGAAGCGCGTCAATTAGCGCAGGCTTTCCCCCGTCAATTTGTTGTCGCACCAGTCCAAAGTGGAGGCCGGCCAGGCAACATCGTGAGATTGATTTGCCAACGCGATACAGCTGAAGGGTGCCCCCTTTCGCAGGTTTCGCAGGCGCCTTTGGCGTGTTTGGCAAAAAACGAGACCCGCACCGCCGAGACAGCATGGGGCAACCTCGCCCCGTCGCGTTCCGTTTCAGACACTGGGAGTTTGCGCGTTCGCTCTAACGAGGCTACACTCGCGATATGCTCGCCTTAAAACGTATCACCCATGATCCGAATGTGATGGGGGGTCGGCCGTGTGTTCGGGGGATGCGCGTCACGGTTGGAACCATTGTGGGATTGATCGCCGCAGGACACTCCATCCAAGACGTCTTGCGGCTGTATCCGTACCTTGAGGCCGCGGACGTTTCCGAGGCGTTGTCATACGCAGCTTGGCGGGTGGAGGAGATTGAGATGCCGATTGCCGTCGCGTGAAGATCGTTTTGGACATGAACCTTTCCCCAGAGTGGACTGGCTTTCTGATTTCAAACGGTCTTGATGCGGTTCACTGGTCGTCGGTCGGAAGGGCTGACGCTAAAGACTCTGAGATCATGGCGTGGGCTCGAGACCAGGGGAGAGCTGTTTTCACACATGACTTGGACTTTGGTATCGCGCTTGCGCTCTCAAGGGACGGCGGCCCTAGCGTGATCCAGATTCGTTCGCAGAACATCACTCCAAGTCATTTAGGCGGGATCGTGGTGGATGTGCTCCGTTCCCATGCTGACAAAATAGTGCAAGGTGCCCTCGTGACTATCGATGAGGCAAAAGCGAGGGTGCGCATCTTACCCCTTTTCTGAGAGTCCAACCCGGTCGGACCTCGGATTGCCAGCAACCGGCTGCCGGAAGTCCGGAACCGCTGGAACCCCGGCACTCGGAACTAAGCCACCTCGCCCTGGGGCTCGCACCAATCGGGCAATAGCTGAAGATGCTTCCAGCCATGGGTCTGTCTCCCTTCAGGGGTTCTGATGTCATGCCGGAGACCAAGCTGGAACTTTTGCAAGACCAACTCCTTGGCAACCTCTTTGAACCGGGAGAACTCCACACGGGCAAGGCTCTCCGTCTCACAATAGCGCAGAAATTCGTGGTAAGCTTCGCTAACAACCACAATACCGCCCTCCCTGGAAACAAACGCACCGTGGATAAAGTCCTCAGGAGAGGATAAGCTCGTAGGATGAAGCAGCCTTCCGTGTGAATGCCGGCGAGGGGCACTTGCGCCTTCAAAAAATCGAGGAGCCGCCTCGAGCACAGTCTTTGCCCTGTTGACAATGCCGGCCAGCACTCGGGGGCGTCTGTGCTCTTTGATAAGCACCTTCGCATCCACATTGCCGCCCATGCCTTCGGCGCACTTGACGAGATAGTTGCTCAAGAGAATCTCGACCTTCTTGTCTGTGGTCGGACAGAACGCATCGAGCCTCGGATCCTTGAACCAGAAGCCGTCAGCGGGCAGGTATACCATCCTGTGACCAAGCCGCCGCTCTCCGCAGAGCATCGCAGCCAGGAAGTCCTCGTTGATTACGCTGGGGAGGATGATCTGCGAGCCCTGCAGGCTGGTGCTCCACTCTTCATAAAAAGCGTTGCCGTAAGCCCTGTGCTCATTGGGAAATCTTGATGCGAACCAGCCATTCGGAGTCCGTAGAAGTGCCTCGTCAACCGCGGCTGAATGGGACGGGTAGCCTTTTACCCCAGTGAACCAATCCTCCATCCCCTTGATATCCCCTGGCACGCTCTCGATCGACCTCAAGATGCCCAAGATCCGTTCACTCTCCCCCCAGCGACTCGTCATCTCACTGCGCAGCCGCTCAGCCTGCTCCTGTTCACGCATGTGACGAAGCTGCTTGCTCGTGATTCCACGTTCAAAGTCGCGATAGCTCATCGGTACGGTCCCAACGCATCAAGATAACCCTTAGCACACACAGCTTATTGGAGTTTGAACTTTCCGGGGGGATAGAGCGCCTTTACCACAACGAGCGGACCTTCGTATTCGTTCGTAAGTTTATGGACAACCTCCGCGTCCGCCTCTTTTCCCAATAATTTATCTATATCCAGAAGGCCGGTCGCATCCTCGAACTCACTGAGGTCGGACCCAAATATCCTTCTGAGATCCTTCTTGAGCTGCTTGGTAATTCCACTCTCAAGAGGATAGTCCTTCCAAACCTTATATCTAAAGTAGCGGTCGACAGGATACAGGATGTCCCAAGTCACCCTAATTTTCATATTATTAGTTTTATTGCCTTTTATCTCTCTGAATCCGGAAAAAATTACCCTATAATTTCCCACCGATGGTTTGTTGCTGACTTCGCGATCATCGAATTCTCCGTCATCATTGTCTGGTTCTAGATATAGCTTCATATGTTGTTTATTTCTGTGTATAAATAATATCAACATTCAGGGATGTATTCAATGCTTATTACACGAACAGTTGAATTTTCTTTATTATAAAACCAGGAATCGATACTATTATCAAATGAACCAATTCAAGAACCTCCTTAAATCAAAACGAAAAGAGCTCGGATTAACCAGCAAAGAGCTATCGAAACAAGCAGACGTCTCTGAAAGCCTGCTCTCTGGACTTCAGAGTGGTAATCGGAGAATAGGAGAAAAGCAGGCTTCCCGAATAGCCTCAGCTTTAGGTCTAATGGAACAGGAGCGAAGTGACTTTATATTTATGGCAATGAACGAATCGAGGCAGCGGATTCTCGATTCCTCGAAGGCCTACCCTGTCGAAATATTAAACAGCTTACCCGGCTTTTTGCGGAATAATGGTGTTCTTCCAGAAAATATAAGTAGCGCTCGAATCTTCGAAAGCTTTCTTGAAATCAGCCTGGAATCAGGAGCTATCGTGCAGCTCCATGTGAATATCTCTCTAAACTAAAAAGAGCCCCTAGACTCTATCATCCAGGGGCTCTCGTAATCGTCTCACCAATTACTACTACTATGCCAATAATATCACAAAAAATAGAAAATGGAACTAAAAATATTCATAGCACTGGAAGTCTTCAGTATGATCTACCTGCTTTATTCCCTGGCCCAATTCATACGGGTTATTCAAAAGGCTCCGGCTCTCCCAATAGTCGACTTGAAGGTGAACTAGAGCTCCGGAGTTTTAACAAAAAGCTAGCTTTTGATATTATGCGGAAACTCAAAAGTACGACGCCCGACATCACTGCAGCCTTTGTGTTGGGAACAATTCACAAGTGGCAGAAGTCAAGGCGCTACTCGTACATGGGCAACAGGGTGCCAGGGGCGGCGTACCAGTCCGTGGAGGGTATTCGCGAGGATCTGCCGTGGCTGGACAGGTCCACTGTGCTCAGAGCCATAGAGCGCCTCGAGGAGGCATTCCCAAAAGACTTCCTGGTATCACGCGAAAGCACCATGGTACTGAATTTTGAAATCAGCAACAATTTAACCAGGCAATACTTCACTCAAAATAGTGCCTCGAAAAATAAGGGGGCTGTACATTTGAGCCTACATCCCTCGGATGCCGAGAAGCACGGCGTGGTCGCGGCATTGTTGATCCGCAACCTGGAGTTTAAGACGCGCAGAGACAAGGTCACCAATCCACTGATGGATGATAAGGGAAGGATTTACGGCGAAATGAATAGAAACCGGTGGAACCGCGGAAATGCTGGCGGGAAATGCCGGGTAGGTAGATGAGCGGCACGCCCTTGTCGGGGTCCCATTTGCCCAGGACATAAAGGAGGCAGGTGGAAACGCCTTCGGTTTTGGTGGCCTCGTTGGAGAGGGTGAGCAATTCGGGGGCGGCTTTGCGGAGGGCGGGCGGGACGGGTTCCCAGAGCCGTTCGGGATCGGTCCAGAGGACGACGGACGGTTTGGTTTGGTCGTGCCGGTTGTATTCGGCGGCGTGCCGGAGCGCGGCCAGGAGGGATTCAAGGACGGTCATGGGGCGCGAAAATCGGGAACCGCATTAGGGTGCCCCGTTGGGGCGGATGCGTATGGGGGTGTGGGGTCCCCACGGCGTTGCCGTGGGCTGGCAATGGGGTGCCCCGTTGGGGCGTGCAAGTTGGCTGTCGAGCGGTTCGTTGCCATCGGAGCCGTCGCCCTTTTTGCCGTTTCCTACGGGGACTTCGAGGCTTTCACAATCTCCGTCGCCCCACGGTGCTTTTTATCGGGGTTTCTTCTCCTTCCAAAGATACGATTTTATTGTACCCACCGAGAGCAGAAAAAGGCGGAACCGTTATCACAAATTAATGCGGATTAGAGGGCTACTTCAAAACCTCCGCCAACCCGTCGACCTCACTTATCTTAAAGCGGACGCTAACAATAGAACAGCCGGTGTCCTCCTTGCGGTAGTTCGCGTAGGTGGTGGCAACGATTGTGCCGTCCGGCAGGAGGTGAATCCCGGGGTAGAAACCGTCCTTGAAGGTCTTCAGGAGGCTGACGCGATACTGACCGGGCTTGCCCTGCCTGATGTCATCGTAGGTACCCACCCAGGCGATGAAACCGCCTTTGTCTTTCGAGTTCGGCGAGGCGTTGCGGAAGACAATGACGAGGCGACCGTCGGGGAGGCGGACGCCATGATGGCGGTCGCCGGTGAGGCCCCAGGGAGCATCGACGGCCTCCGACCAGGTCTCGCCCTCGTCCCGGCTGAACATGACGAGGCTCGTGCCGCTGCGTCGGTTCTCGCGCATGAGGCAGCAGAGTTCGCCCCCATCGGGTGAGCGGAAGACGTACGGCTCGCAAGGATGCCTGCCGTCTAGCTTTACGCCGTCGCAGACGATCACTGGCTCTGACCAGATGAATCCTCCGTCGCGCGTGACGGACTGGAGTACCTGTAACGTGCCTTCCTCGCCTATTCCACTGCCGCGGTGGAAGAAGCCCGTGTACGAACCATCCTTCAGGCGGATGATGCTGGAGAAGGTCATGATGTTGCGAAACGGATCGTCCTTGGAGATGCGTCCACCGATGGGCGGAAGCTCGCGCCACGTCTTCCCATCGTCCTCGCTGACGATGCGCGGCATGAAGCCTTCGTGACGACCTTGGATGGACCTGGGGTTCTCCTTTTCGGTCAAGGTGCGTGCCGCAAACACCCAAAGCCGCTCCCTGCCCTGCGGATCGGTGAGGCGGTAGAGGCTGGGGCAGTTCTTAAAATTGACGTAGTTCGGCGGCAGCGCGCCGTCCATGCGCGTCCAAGTCAACCCGGCGTCGTCACTCCGCGCCATCGGACCCGCGTGTCCGCCGTGGCGCAGGTTCCAGACGCAGAACAGGGTCTTGTTGTCCGCCAGCATCGCCGTCGTCGGATGCGCATGATACTCTTCCGGTTCCGGCGAACCGCGGGCGATGACAATCTGCCGACTCGTGTCATCGGAAAGGTTGATGTGGATCAAGGCGTCGCGCTGCTGCTGCCAGAGCGCCTTCTTTTCCGCAGGCGCGGATTCCCAGGCACGTTTGGCGGACTTGGTGGCGTTTGCGACCTCGGGCTTCGCCTGGCCAAAGGCGGCCAGCGGCGCGAGCAGCAGGGTGGTAAGGAGGTGGAGGATGGGTTTCATTGCTCGGTTTTGCATGCCGTTCGTCTGGCATCGAAAGACTTCGGGATCACGCGGGGAAGTTGCTCTTGAAAAATCTACTTCTGGGTCGCAGGGGCTGCGGGCCAGTTGTCCGTACGGAAGGGTGAAGCTGGGAGGTTCGCGCCGTTGCAAAGGTTGCAGTCAGGCAGATCGAGCCATGCGTATCGCACGGCGACTGGTGCAGCGATGTCTGGGCTGCTGCTGACGACCTTGTCGCCATCAATTTTAGCGGCAGCAGATTTCCATTGCTGGTCAGCACCGGCGATTTCAAAACCCTTCACCGGGCCGCCGTCGTTGGTCTTCAATCCGCCGTTGGCGTGCTTAAAGGTGACGGTGATCTCGTTGCCGTTGACCGATGAAGCGGCGGGCAGTGGGCCGCTGATTGCGGGAACGTTTTTGCCGTAAACCGTCCCAAGGGCCCAAAGGGACAGTCGGCGGCCGACTTCCTGTTTATTGGTGGGATGGATGTTTTTGGCATCGCCGATGTCGATGGTGATGGCCATGCCGGTCTTCGGCAGTTCGAGGGTTTTCAACATCGCCTCGCGGATGCGCGGCCAGCCCTCGCCGGGAGCGGTGAAGTTCGGGAGTTGCACCCAGGCAAAGGGCAATTCATCGCCCCAGAGCTCGCGCCAGCTCGTAACGAGTTCGCCGAGATGCTTGTGGTAGAGATGTTTTTGGTTTGGGCCGGGAAGTGCAGAGTTGCTCTCGCCTTGGTACCAAAGGATGCCGCGCAGGGTGAAGGGCGCGAGGTTGAAGACTTTGCCGTTGAAGAGACCTGCAGGTGCTCCTTTGCGCCTGCGGATGGCAAGAACATCCAGAGGCCGTGCCGGCGGTGGCTGATTGTCTGCCTTGGCTTGCTCAACAGCGAGGTTCCAGGCAACGAGTTGACGCTCGTAACTTGCCGTGAACTTGGCCTCGTCAAAAGAGGTGTAGCCTCTCATGAAAGTGTCGTAGTTGGCCTTCGTTTCCGGGTCCTTGCACTGCGCCTCCGCGGGGATCCAGTATTCTATCTGCGTCGCTCCGACTGACGCGTTGATGAGGCCCACGGGCACACCGACTTCCCGGTGAATCTCGCGCCCGAAAAGGTGAGCGTGGCAGAGAAGCGACCGACAGTCGCCGGGGAGCACACCTGCCAGACACCTTTGCCTTCGGCCTGCGGTTTTGCGGCTGTGCCATTGGTGTCGCTGTAGTAGCGAATGAGCGGAAGGTTCGCGGCGGATTGCTCGGCATCCAAGTGGTTCGCAGCCTTCACGCTCATCTCCATGTTCGACTGACCGGAACCCAGCCACACCTCGCCCACGACCACATCCGTCACCTCGACCCTGCGCCCGTCTTTGCCTGTGGCGGCAAGCGTGCGCGGTTCGGCAGAGGCCGGCAGGGAATCGAGGCTCAATGACCATTTGCCGCCGGCGTCTGCTGCCGCGGATTTGGATTGGTCAGCAAACGAAACCCTGACTGTTTCGCCGGCATCCGCCCAGCCCCACACGATGACGGGCTTGTCGCGTTGCAAAACCATGTGATCGGCGAATACGGACGCGAGCTTCAACTCGCCAGCTTCGAGTGCGGCCAGCGGCGCCAGCAGGAGGGCGGTGAGGAGAATGAGGGTGGGTTTCATGTTTTTAGCGAATCCAAATGCCTTTGCCTGTGCCGCCTTTTGGCGTGGTCTTGGGGTAGTCGGGGTTGAGCTTTTGCTCGATGATCTTCACCACTTGCTCGATCGGCAGATCTGTCTGCGAGTCCCGGGTGCGAACGCCGGTGATCCTCACGTGGCGGACTGTGCAGTCGAGGTCGGGGGAGAAGATTTCGGTCCAACGGGAGGGATCGGTATTGGGGCCGCCCTTGTAGGTCGCAGACTTCGGGCCTAGTTCGAGCAAGCGGTAGTTGGGTGGGGGTGTAAACAGCAGTTTCACGCCGCGAACCACAAGGCCGTCGGTGTGGGCGTGGATTTGGATGCTACCGGGGCGGTTGAAGGTCAGGTTTTCAAAAACGATCTTTTTCAAGGTGCCGATGCCGGCGCTGAAATCGTTGTCTCGGCCGACTTCAAGGTTCGGTTGGTCATAGAGCTTGAAATCACGGATGTCGGTGATGTCACGCAGGGTGATGTCGCGGATGGGGCAGTCGAGCGTGGTGCCGTCGTCGAATCGTTTCACGCCCGACAACAGGCGGATGGCGTTGGCGGCGTGAATGCCATCCGGCGCGCCGGTGACGTCTTCGATGACGATGCGCTCGATGGGGCCGTAGCTGGGTGCGTAGTTTTTCCATTCCCAGGCATTGAGCGCGACATTGTCGTCATGCGGATCGCCGCGCACGCCACGGATGAGGCCATTACTGGCGGGGCCGTTCACATGCACGCCGTCGCGGCGGTGGTCTTCAAGAGTGATGTTCTCGACGGTGAACTCATGGGCGTTCGCCAGATGCACGCCGAAGGGCCGACTCTGGCGAATGGTGACGTTCTTCACCGAGATGCGGCAGACGTTTTGCAAAAGGATGACACCATGCGCACCGAAAGCTGGATTCTCCTTTGAGGATCGTCCGCGCTCGTTGCCATTGCTGGCGACGGCGGTAGCGAGTGTGGTCCAAATGCCACCTTCGATGGTGATGTCCGTATCGAGCTGTTGGTCAGCAGGCACGGGCTTTGTGTTCAAGGTGAGGACATGCTCGTTTCGCGCCATGCAGGTGTTGCTGCCGGGCTTGAGGCGAAGCTCGGCTGTCGGATCAGCGCTGAGCTTTTGACCGGATTTCAAGACGAGCGGACCATCCAGGTAATACGGCTTCTCACGCGCCGGAATGTGCAGCGTTCCTTGGGCGTCCAGCGATGCCTGCATGGCCTGCGTCCACACCTCGGCGGTGACCTCACGCGTCTCGGCTTTGCCGGAGGCGTCCGGCCATTTCTCGCTCCAGGTTTCGCTCCGGACGAGATGTTGGAAATCAGACAGCTTCTTGGCTGTAGGTATGGGCGGCATTTCCGACGCCTTGAGATAGCCCAGCGACACGAAGAAAGCGTCCAGCTCGCGAATCGTGCGGTGGAAGTATCGAGTGGCTTCCTCGCGCGGCGCGCCCTTGCCGCGCCCCGGATTGAAGAATCCGTGTGGTTGGCCTTCGTAGGATTTCAGTTCGCAGCGATTACCTGCGTCAGTCATCGCTTTGGCAAAGAGTTCCACCGTGGGAAAGGGGACGGCTTCATCCTTTGTTCCGTGGAAGAGAATGCTTGGAGGCAGCCCAGGGCGGACGAAGTGATGAGGGGAGATTTCCTGCGGCCGCCCATCGGTTCGGCCGCGGATATCGGCGATTTTTTCCTCTGAAAGCAATCCCGGATGGCCTGCAACCGCAGACAGCACCACGGCAGGGTTGAACAGCGCGAGGGCATTTGGCAGGGAGCTGACTTCGGTGTGGGCTCCGTCCTCGAAGCCAGGCACCAGCCCCACTGCAGCGGCAAGATGACCGCCGGCGGATTCGCCCCCAGCCACAATGCGGTCGGGATTGATGCCGAGACGGGTGGCATTGGCACGAGCCCAACGCATCGCCGCTTTCGCATCGCGCAGGCAGTCCTGCGGGAGCACACCGTGTCGGCTCAGCACCCGGTAGTCGCACGGGATGGCGACCATGCCGCGCTGCGCAAGGTACAGCGACTGTGGTAGAAACTGTCCCGGCGATCCACCTTTCCATCCGCCACCAAAGAAGAACAACACTGCGGGGCGTCGATCCGAGGCACGATGGTCCGGCGGCGCGAAGATGTAGGCATTGAGCTTTAGACCGTTTACTTCCCGATACACCTCCACGCTCGCCCCCGGCATTTCCGGCGGGTATTTCCAACTCACGGGCGGCTCGGGAAGATCCTCTGCGGCGGATAGCGCGGCCAGCGGCGTGAGCAGCAGGGCGGCGAGGAGGCGGAGGGTGGTTTTAATCATGGTTGGTTTCCCTTTTCGGTTTGGGGGGTGAGCTGATGTTTGCCGGCACAGACGTTGTGCGTAAGTTGGGTGACGGATGGTGTGCTTCGGCAACGCATTCACAAACCAGTTGTTCGCCGGCTTCCTCGCAGACTGGTTCAGGCGTTGATGTTACCTGGTTTCGGGACGTTTTCGAAGGGGCGCTGACCGGTGACGGTTGCATCGAGGCGATTGAGAATGGCTTACTTCATAAAACAGCCGACAGGCGAGAGGTCATACCACTTTAATCCGCCCGTATTGATTATCTTAGCTTGGGGAGTAGACCGCCTCCGGCTGAAACCATGTGGACCAGAGCGCCCTTCGCCGGGAAGTCGCGCCGCAGGAAAATCTCGCACCTGACAGCCCCAGCAAAATCGGGCCGGTTGGCATCCTGGGTTTACAAAAGCGTACCGAAGCGCTGACCGGCGACCCGGTCATGCGTCTGCGTTTCGGCAATATGATGAAGAAAACGGCTCGATCATTTCCAGTTTCACACGAATTCCCTTTTAACCCTACACAGCAGATCGCACGCCTATTGTATTGCCAGCCAAGTCGACGCGACGATCAGGCCGATTCCAAAGGGCAGCCGGGCCAAGCATGGTTGACTTGGTCAACCTTTGTTCTAGGTTGGCCCTATGAAGGTCGTAGCGACAAATGAAGCAAAAACCCATCTTTCCTCTCTCCTGCAGGAAGTAGAGCGCGGGGAGACCATCGTGATCTCTCGGGGCAGGAAGCCCTTGGCGAAACTGGTTCCCTATGACGAAGCGGAGCGCGCTCCACGGCCAAAAGTGGGGGATATGATAGACGAACCCTGCCATATTCCGGAAGAAGCATTGCGCCCGATGAATGAAGAGGAGTTGCGCGCTTGGGGGGCGATATGAATGTCCTGCTCGATACCTGCACGTTTCTCTGGCTAACGCAGGAACCGCACATGATATCCGAGTTGGCGCGGGAAGTTCTGGATGACCCCACCACGGTCCTGAACATGAGCCACGCAAGCGTGCTCGAAATGGTGGTGAAACATCGCGCGGGAAAGCTCGCGTTTCCCCAGCCTCCGGAAAAGTGGATCCCATCCCGCCGCGCCTATTTCCAAATCAAAGACCTGCCCCTGGACGAATGGGTTATCTATCGCTCGGGCAAACTTCCAGACGTGCACCGCGATCCTTTCGACCGTCTGATCGCCGCCCATGCCATTCAGTCGGGCTGCACGGTGATTTCGCCCGATACCCAATTGGGTTTGCTGGGAGCTTCGCGTCTCTGGTGAAAGATCCATCCCCCGGCAGTTCCATGAACTGCCGACCCTGGCAGCGGGCGGGTGCACTGGGGCCAGGCGATCGGTCCCCAAAATACGCATGAACTACAATCCGGTAGAATCGGGAAAACTCAGGCATCAGCAGGGAGCTTGCAGAGGTTGGAGAACATCTTCTCAATGGTCTTGACCGTCAGTTGCATGGAGAGCGCATCCGCACACAGGTCGATCCCCGCTTGAGAGGTGACCCGGTTCGTTTTTCCGAAGCGATGACGGGCCGCCCGCCGCCTTGCAGAGCAAATTGACCGGTCTGACCGGTCGTAATATCCTGTCTCTGATGAAACTCATCGCCGCATACGAGGCCAAATCCCGCTTCTCAGAGTTGCTCCGGCAGGCGGCCGCAGGTGAAGTTTTTATCATTACGCGAAACGGCCGAAAAATGGCTGAACTTCGTGCCTGCCAGTCCGAAAGACCCGCGCGGAAACGCGGTATGATGAAATCGGAGATTCCCCCTGTCCCCGCCGACTTTGACGAACCTTTAGAAATTTTTGCCGAGTACCGATGAAAGTTCTCCTCGATACCGGTGCGCTAATTTGGTTTCTGAGGGACGACTCAGATCTATCCGAAAAGGCGGCTCAAATCATCGAAGATAGCGAAACGGAAGCCTTTGTAAGCGTTGTCAGCATTTGGGAAATAGCGATCAAAGCATCCATCGGAAAACTACCGGTTCCCATCGGCTTTCACGATTCGTTCGAGGACAAGTTAAAATCGTCCGGATTCAATATCCTTTCCGTGGTTTTCCAACATGCTTGTGGAGTTGTGGATCTTGCTGCCGTCCACACTGATCCATTTGACCGACTGCTCATATCCCAGTGCAGGGCGGAAAAACTCACCGCCTTTACCAACGATATTCGCTGGAGCGACCCACGGTACGGGATATCCGTACTTTGGTAATTCAATCACCGCACTCCTGGTCCTGACCGAGGAATGAAATGATGCCTTTACTTTGCGCTACTCTTCACCTCGCGTGGGTTCCATGGCTGGCGGTCAGTGCAGTCGTTTCAAACGGACGGCTTGAATTTCAATGCCGGGGGCGGCGGTGACTTGGAGGTCGTGCGATCCTGCGGGGAGGGTGATCGTCCCGATACCGAGAGGCTTGAAGACTTTGTCCGGCACCTCCCAGCGCGGGATGAGATCGCGGCGCGGGATTTCCGGGGGATCATAGACGGCGGTGATGACGCTGTGGGCAGCGGTGTCGCCGACGGTGACGCGGACTTCGCCGCCGGTCGTCTTGGCGGTGTGCAGCGCGCCAACTTCGTAGAGTCCGGCCACGGGCACGGAAAGACGCCAGGCCATCGCGGCGGTGGGCGTGGGAAAGGTGGCCCAATCGTAGTCCCAGCCTTTCCCAAAGAGTTGCGCGCCGCCGATGCGGGCGGCATTGGCGATGGGCAGTTCGGTGCCTTCGGTCAAGGTGATGGGAAAACGCGCGACCTTACCCCCACTGGGCGCGGTGACTTCGTGAAACCACTTTCGATAAGACATTTCCATCTCGGCGGCGAGTGCGGGCTGCTGCGTGGCGAGGTTCGTCTTTTCGCTGGGATCATTACGCAGGTCGAAGAGCATGGCCTGCTTTCCATCGTGCACCCAGCGATGTGTTTCCGTTCTCGCGGTGCCGGGATACTCGTTGATTACCGTTCCATCTTTGCCGCCCCGCCCGGTGAGGTCGAAGAGGGTGCGTTGGGGCCATGAGGATGGATTGCCTTTCAGAAGCGGCACGAGGCTGAGTCCGTCGAGGGGCTGGCGTTTCGGCAAGGGCACGGCGGCGAGTTCGAGCAGCGTGGGCAGGATATCGACATGCTGCGTGATTTCGGGGACGCGGCTGCCGGCCTTTAATTTTTCCGGCCAGCGGATGAAGCACGGCACCCGGAGACCGCCCTCGAAGACACTGCCTTTGCCGCCTCTCATGCCTCCGTTGTAACGGGCGGTGTTGGGTCCGTTGTCGGTCGTGAAGAGGACGATGGTGTTCGCGGCGAGGCCGGTTTGATCGAGCTTTTGCAGGATTCGACCGACGTTCCGGTCGAGGTTCTCAACCATCGCGTAAACCGCCGCGTCCTTGGGCTCGAAACCCAGGGTGCGATATTTTTCGAACAAGTCCTGAGGTGCCTGCATCGGCGAATGACAGGCATTGAACGGCACGTAGCAAAAGAAGGGCCGCGCCTTGTTTTGTTCGATGAAGCTCATGGCCGCATCGGCGAGCACATCCGTGATGAATCCTTTCGTGGGCGTGTTGACGCCGTTGTGCTCGAGTTGTGCGTCGAAATAGTTGGGAAAGAAGCCGCCGCTGAAGCCAAAGAACTCGTCAAAGCCCTGGCCCTGCGCGGTGGAGGGATGGTTGGAGCCGTTGTGCCACTTGCCAAAGCAGCCGGAGACATAGCCCGCAGGCTTGAGCGCCTCGGCGAGAGTGGTTTCATCGCCATGCATGACCTCGAGACTGTCCGAGGTGTTGATCACATGGAGCCGCGCATGATGCCGCCCGGTGAGCAACGACGAGCGCGTCGGCGAGCAGATGGGGCTGACGTGGAAATGCTCGAACGCGACGCTCTGTGTTTTGAGCCTGTCGAGCGAGGGCGTAGAGAGTTTGGCATTTCCATGGCAACGCAAATCACCCCAGCCCATATCGTCGGCGAGGATGAGGAGGATGTTGGGCTTCGAGTCTTTTGCTGCCGCTGGTGACGGCTTGACCGGCGGTTGAGAATTCGCGACGGCAGCGGTGGAGAAATCATCCGTACGGAAGGGTGAAGCGGGCAACTCGGAGGCGTTGAATAGATTGCAGGTCGGATTATCCGACCAACCATAGCGCACGGCAACGGGCGCGGAGACGTGAACGGAGGAGACAAGCACGGTGTCGCCGTCGATCTTCGCATCGGCCCAAACCCATTTCCTGTCCGCGCCACAAATCGCAAAGCCCTCAAGTTGGCTGTGGGGACTGTTGCGCACCAGCGGAGCGGTTTTACCGGCCTTGCGCATTACGTCGTAGGTGGCGGGGACCCTCTTTGCCACGAGTCCCCCGCCGAGGTGGTCAAACGACAACCGAACGGCGCTGCCCTCGACCTGCATCGACCCGTAAACCGGACCCGAGTGCACCACATCGCGTCCATACGTTTTTGCGAGGGCGATCCTTGCGAGGCGTTCCCCTGCCACCTGCTTGCTTTGCGGATGGATGTCCTCGGACTCGCCGGTGTCGATGAGCACGGCCATGCCGGTGTTGGGCACGGAGAGCGTCATTGCCTGAGCCTCGCGCAGATCCGCCCAAATGCTCTCGCCGGGCTGGTCCGTCTTCGGGCGGTAGTTGGCCAGCTGGCAGTAGTAGAATGGAAAATCGCCCTGCTCCCAGTGCTTCCGCCAGTCCTGGATCAGTAGCGGAAACGCGGTGCGGTAGAGGTTGGCGTTCCCTGTGTTTGATTCGCCCTGATACCAGAGCACTCCGCGAATGGCATACGGCAGGATCGGACGCACCATGCCCTGAAACAGCCGCCCGGCCAGGACGTGCTGACCGGTGAGCGGTGGAACCGCGGCCTTCGCGGCGGGTTCGAGCGGCGGCAGTTCATACTCCGCCTTCGCCATCCATCCACCGGGCATCTTTGTGCTGCCCACGCTGGGAAACCAACTGAACCCGGGCGGCTCGGCCGGTGCAAAGATACGCACGGCCAACTGGTTCACGCCTTCCTTTAAAACCGTGGGCGGAATCAGGTAATGCCGCACGCTGGTGAGGCCCGTGAAGCTGTCCACGTCGCGCCCGCCAATGAGCGTGCCGTTCCAATACACCTGGTCAAACTGGGCCGAGGGACCGAACTGCAACACCTGCGCCGCGCCGGTTTGCCGGGCAGTCAGATCGACCTCCTTGCGAAACCAAAATGCGCCGAACTTTGGCAAGGAAGGATCCGTCACCGGCCCGCTGTCCTTCACCGCCACCCAACCGTGGTCTTTCGACGCCGGCCCGCAGGTGAACGGCGCGACATCGCCAGCAGGACGATCCTCGCGTTTTGTCTGCTTCAACCACTCGCGGAAGGCGCTTTTGTTGCGCTCGCTCAGCGCGTCCATGTTCTTCGCGCCGGCCGCCATTTCTGGAACGCTGGCGAGCGATTCCGGACTGATCCAAGGCTCCACCTTTGAGCCTCCCCAACACACTTTGATGAGGCCCACGGGCGTCTTCAGCTCACGCTGGATGCTTTTGGCGAAGTAGTACCCTGCCGCGATAAAATCCTCCGTGGTGCCCGGTCGTGCCACCGTCCAAAAGCCCTGCACATCGTCCGCCGGCGTCCTGGAGGAAGGATTCTTCAACACATGAAACTGCCGGAGCGTCGGATTCGCTGAGGCCTCGATTTCCTCACCCGCGCTCGTGATCGCCTTCATGTCGAACTCCATGTTGGATTGCCCGCCGCCCGCCCAGACCTCGCCGACAATCACATCCGCAACCTTTACGCTGCGCTTCCGGCCCGGCGATTGCACAACCATCTCGCGCGCACCCGCGCTGGATTCGAGGGCATCGAGCTTCACCGTCCATTTGCCATCCGCATTGGCGGTGGTGCTTTTGGTCTGGCCGGCGAACTCCACGACGATCTGCTCGCCCGCATCCGCCCAGCCCCACACGGGCACCGCCGTGGCGGATTGCAGCACCATGTGATCCGAGAAAATTGAGGGGAGCCTGAACTCGGCGGCGTTCAAAGCCGCCAGCGGCGCGAGCAGCAGGGCTAAGAGGAGGTGGAGGGTGGGTTTCATGGAAAGAGGACAGGTACGGCCCATCTGCCGGTAAGGAGGGATTCGCCAGCGCTGCAGTCTTTTTGAAAAAGCGTGCAGAGGTTCGCTGAGGAGGTGGAATTGAAGGGCGGGACCTCGGGCGGGGCGACTTTCTCGAAGCCATTGTCCATGAGAGGTTGCGCAACAGTGTCGCGGTTGCGTTCGAGTATGGGGGTGAGAAAGAAGACGGTGCCGGCGCGCTCGCAATGGAGCGTCTTTTGGCCCAACGTTGCGGCGGGAGAGAGACTGCATTGCCTCGGCGCTTTAAAAGCCATTTTTTTCGAGGACTGCAAATAGTGACATCAACTCCGCCTGCAGAAGCACCGGCATGAACTTCACAAAGGGCTTCATTTGCAATATCCTGTCCTGCTCAGCGTAGATGTCCAACAAGCCGGCCTCCATGATCGCCAGGGTTCCTCCCTCGTCTGCCGCGATAAGGGTGTCCAACTCCTTTCGAGTCGGAGCAAACTTCTTTTTAAGAACCAATTGCCCCTTCTCCACGGCTTTTTGATAGTCGTCCTGTTGTCTTTTGCTCAGGAATTGAAGCAGCAACGCTTTCAGCGGCGGCCAATCGGCGTCCAGAAACTCGTTGTAGCGCCCACGCCCGACCCTCATGTCCAGTATCCTCGCCAGTTTCGTATGTGTGTCAGCGAACGCCATGACCGACTGGAGCGCCTGAACCGCTTTCACCACCTCGGGGGATTCGGTGGCGGACTTCCCAATGCTCTCCACGCTTTCAGGAAAGCGCATCCATGCGTTCATTTCAGAAACACGCTGGGAGGTGAGCCAGGAAAGCCAATCGTCTGCGTCAACCTTGGGATTTAACGCGCGAAAAAGCCTGGCGTGCTCGTCGCGAAACACGATCCACGCGCGCTGCGAAGCCTTGAGCTCGTCGGACTTTAAAAAATACAGCTTCTCCCGTTCGTCTCCTGCCGCCTGCTCCGTGCCCTGCACCGGTATGCCAAACCCCGAGTTCAGCTAGTACAGGACTGATTTGTATCTGCGATTTAAAACCACATCGGGATCCTCCGGCCTGGGGGCCTCCTCCTCACGAACAGCAGGAACCTCCCCGCGTCGTACGGATTCGAGGAGCCGCGAATACCTCTTCTGTTCGTTTGCGCAATAAGCCGCCTGCGCTTCTACGGAAAGCAACGCACCGCCCGACCCGTGAAGCCCCTTTGCTGTCGCCGCTGCCAACGCTCGGGATGCCACTGCGGCAGTCTCCGAGGAGCCGCCGCCGGACTCTTCTTGCGTTGGGCTTCCGTCGGCCTTGGCCGCACCCACCCCGGCAGCGCTGGCGTCCGTGCGTCCGTTCAAGAGCAGAACACAGGCCAGGTAAAAGTAGTGCATTTTGCTTGTGCGCATAAAACTTGAAGCCGCGACAGTTACCTTAAGCAGAGTTAAATCCCAAAGCCTATTGCAACCCGAGCCAATGTTGGGCGCGTCCCGGAATGGGGGCGAAAACATGAATGGAGGGAACTCGCTTTTCGCCCCATTTCAGCAACTCCCGCGCGCGGTCTCACCCTTGGGCGCTTTCATGGAAGCGCGAAAGGAAAAGAGTAAGAGGGAAAGTGTCTGTACCCGGCGGCTGTTCGAGATTACCGCAGTCTGGGAGCTTATGAATCACGGCCTCGATAACGGAACGGATGGGCCCCTGTTTGGGCTGGCAGGGCTCCGGATTACGCTCGCGGAACCCAGCGTAATGGCGGTAATTGCCTTGCCAGAGATGTGGCCTGTGCGGATTGCGTGATTGGTAAATTTTCATGCGACTCCAACAAATGGAACCGGATGGAGAGGCATGGCTGCGGGACTGTTACTACGCCAGAACTACTTGCGCATGCAGATGCTTGAGACTAGTTTGAAGTATGGCTTCCACGCTCACGCCTGAGTATCTCGCCGCTTTGCGCCACACGACGGGCACCCAAAGGCTCCGCACTGCCTTTGGTCTGTACTGGTCCGCTCGGAAACTCAAAGCCGCACGCCTCCGTGAATTGCATCCGGAATGGAGTGAGCCCCAGGTGCAACAACGCGTTAAAGAAATCTTCCTGCATGCCTCCTCTTGAGCCCTTTCTGATTTTTATCCGAAAGCTCAACGAGCTGAATCTTCGGTATATGGTCACCGGTAGTGTTGCTGCCATCTATTACGGAGAACCCCGAATGACAAACGATGTCGATATTGTCGTTTTCCTTCGGCCGGAAGATGCGCTCCGGCTCGAACCCGCTTTTCCTCAAACCGAGTTCTACTGTCCACCTCGCGAAACCATTCAGATTGAACAAGCGCGAGGGCAAAGAGGGCACTTTAACCTCATTCACCACGAATCAGGCTTTAAGGCTGACATTTATCTCGCTGGCGCTGACTCCCTCCACTCTTGGGGACTCGCCCGCCGACACCTTGCTGAAATCGAGGGTGACCAAATTTCCTTTGCTCCGCCCGAATACGTCATTTTGCGGAAACTTCAGTTCTATCGGGAAGGCAGGTCCTCCAAACACCTACGAGACATTCATCGTATGATCAATATTCTTGGTCCTGACTGGGATAAACAAGAACTCCTGATCCTTATCCGGGAACATCGAGTAGAACCAGAGTGGCAAGCTGCCTTGGAAGGCAACGACTGAGCAGGTTTAGAAAAACCCCTCTAGAGGATGGCACGGTAACTCTGGGCCTTTTGCGCAAATATGTCGCATCGCCTTGATCAGACCTGTACCGGCGTTGCGACGGTGCCCCTCATAGCGCTGGGTGCTACGGGGTTGCCCAAGGCTCGCGCACGCCAGGCGCTCGCTCGTTTTTAGTCGGTCCTGCATATGCGTGACCGCCTCACGTTTGCGGGCCGCGCCTACCATTTTCCCTCCGCAATCTCCTTGAGGATTGCCTTGTCTGGAGTCAGGTCGGCTACCGCTTGCTTGGAGGGTGGGTTTTATGGAAAGAAGACAGGAACGGCCCATCTGCCGATAAGGATGGTTTCGCCAACGCTGCAGTCTTTTTGAAACAGCGTGCAGAAGTTCGCTGAGGAAGTGGAATTGAAGAGCGGGACCTCGGGCAGGGCGACTTTCTCGAAGCCCTGGTCCAGGAGAGGTTGCGCGACAGTGTCGCGGTTGCGTTCGAGCATGGGGGTGAGAAAGAAGACGGTGCCGGCGCGTTCGCACTGGAGCGTTTTTTGGCCCATCATTGCGACGGGAATGAAATGCGCTTTGCTTAGTGAGGCGGGAAGTTCCGCGGCGATGTAGGAGCGGTCAGTGAAGAGCTTCGCGCCTGGAATGAGCGGTTGCGGTTTGGCCTCGGCGCAGGTGAGTGTGCCGGGCTTTGTTGTGCGCATCGGCTTCCCGTCGGCGTTGGCATGAACGGGAGCGGCCGAGGGTTTTGGTTTCTCCTGGCCGCCGGTCGCCTTACTGACGAGTTGACGGAGTTGTACGTCGCCGCTGACGGGCTTGCCTGCGGAAACGTCTTCTTCGCGAAAGGCGGCCATCAGGATGTTGCGGTCATCGACGCGATTGTAGTCGTAGACGATGCGGATGAGACCGTCGGCCGCCTGCTGGCCGTCTGGATAGGAAACGCCGAGCCGCTCGTCGAGCATGAGGCCGCCGCTCCAAGTCTTGCCATCGTCTTTGGAAAGGTAAGCGGTCAGATGCGACCGGCTGGTGCGCGTATCGAGCGGGCCGTGTTTGACGAGCAGCAGATTTCCCGACACAAGCCGGCGGATGAAAAAGCGCGAAGGAGTGTGCAGGATGCCCGAAGGCTTCAGTTCCGGCCATGTCCTGCCACTGTCCGTGCTCACGCTTTCGCCGATGCCGTAGGTGGTGCGGACGAGCAGCCAGAGTGAGCGGTCGCGCCGCTCAACAAACATGTGTTCGTCGAATTGGCGCACGTCCTTCGGTACGTTGCAGCCGCCGCGCCGCGTCCAAGTGACTCCCGCATCTGTGGATACCATGCACTGCGCGCTTTCATCGTGCTCACGCCAACGGGAGATTGGCAGCACCCATTCGCCGGAAGAAAGTGCGAGAGGCTTGCACATCATGACGCCATCGCCGAGGCGGCGAGGCTTTGACCACGTCGGCTGCGCTGCATCCGGTTCGCTCGTCTCGATGCACCACACTCCGAGTTCCGTATCGCGCCGCCCTTTTTCCATCTGTGCCCAAAAGAAGAACAAGCGTCCATCCGGCGACACCCACAGTTCCGGATCAAAACTGCGCACCGGCCCGCCTGCATCCGGATCGACCACCAGCATTTCGTTCCATGTTTTTCCATTATCGCCGCTGTTGCTGAGCACAACGTAGTTGTTCAAGTCCTCGCCCGGGGTGACGCCTGCGTACCACGTGGCCCAGAGTCTCCCCTTTGGCGCAATGGCGAGACTCGGGATGCCGGCGAAGGCGCGGTTTGTCACGGCGTGTTCCGTTTTGGGGGTTCCGAGATGCCCTGGCGGTAGCGTGGAGGTTGTCTCGGCAGCGGTCAATGCGGCCAGCGGCCCGAGCAGCAGGGCGGTGAGAGTCGAGCACAGCGATACAGCGAGCCAAACGGATTTCAAAAAGACGCAGGCAATGGTGAAGGTGGACTTCATGGCGTTCTACAGACTCATTTTTTCGGTTCAGGCGGCAGGGCCTTCATCCACGCTAGGTTGAAGACGTAGTGATCCTTGCTGGTGATGAGCTGGATGCGGCCGTCGCGGGTTTGGGTGATGGCGAGGTAGCCGTTGATGTCTGCGTTGGTTTTGCCCTCGGCGGCAATGAGGCGTCTTTCGGGCCAGGTCTTCCCTTCATCATAGCTAACGGCGGCATAGAGTCCGATGCCTGTGTAGTCGCCGCCGGTGCATTTGAAGTTCAGTCCGACGCGTTCGTTCTTCGGCTTGCGCGCCTCGTCAGTGAAGGAGCAAAGGAGGATGGCGCCCTCTTTAAGCCGCAGCATCGCGGGTCGCTGCGTGTTGCTCACGATGGGGAACTCGCTGACTTCCCATTGCCATGTCTCGCCCAGGTCGCTGGAGTAGCTCACCGGCATCCTGAGGTCGAAACGCTTTTGCGCGGGCTCTTCCGCCGAAAGGCGGGCATAGGCCATGAGACGTCCGTCGGCCAGTTCGACGATGGGCGAATGAATTCCAGCAATAAACGGGCCTTTGCCTCTGGGGCGGATGTCATCCATTCCGCGACGATCCCTTCCGGTTTCCGTCCAGGTCCGTCCGTTGTCGCGGCTGATCGAGAGTCCCGAAAAGTCGAAAGGGATCGCGATGACGCCTTCCTTCGTGCGGATGGGATTGCCGGCCGACTCTCCATGTCCGCGCATCACTTCGGCTTTGGACCAGGTCGCGCCGTTGTCGGTGGAGCGGCGGATCAGGATGTCGCCATGCTGCCGGCCTTCGACGATGTGGAAGATCGTGTGGTTGCCGTCCCACCAGATTTTCGGCGCATGATCGTTGACGTCCTGCGCATCCCAGAACGCCGAGGCGGACTCCCATTCGTTCGTGCCAAAGCGCAGGCGCGAGGCTGCGTTCGCGGTGGTGAGATCGGTTTCTCCCAAGGTGGAAAACCAAACGGCGAGCAGATCGCCATTCGGGCATTCGGTGATGGACGGGCTGTGATTCTGGCTGATGAACACCGGGCCGACTGCGCCATCCGAGATGCGGACGAAGGGCTTCGGGCCTTCAAAGAACGGCTCTTTTGGAGAAGCCGGCTGAAGCTTCGGCACGGTCTGGCTGATGTTCTGTGCATTCAGCGGTGGCGCGGCAACGGGAAACGGTTTGCCCTTCGGTAACTCACCCTGCACGACGCGGAAGCCGATGCGCTCGCTCGCGGAGTTCGTCACCCACGAACCGCGATTCGCCGAGCGCAGGAAGCGGATCATGGAGGAATGAAACCCGCCTCGAAACACCCGGCAATCGCCATCAACGCGCCCAAGCGGATCCGTTTGTGTGCCGCTCTCGTACGGCCCATACCAGTCGCTGCACCACTCCGCCAAGTTGCCGTGCATGTCGTGCAGACCCCAGGAATTCGGCGTCTTTTGGGCCACGCGCAAAGCACCCGCGCCGCCGGATTTGGACTCCGCCTCTGGATGATCCAGTCCAATGATTTGCCCCTGCTTCAACTTGGCCCCGGTCTCCCCGACACTTCGCCAGTCGTACTCACGCGGCATCGGTCCTGGCGGGAAGTACACGCCCCGCAGGTTTTCCTCCCCGAACCATTTCTGCTGACGATCGGGCAGCGTATCGCCGGTGTGGAACAGCGTCCTCGTGCCCGCACGGCACGCATACTCCCACTCCGCCTCGGTGGGCAGGCGGTAGGTCTTACCCTCCTTTTTGGAGAGCCACTCGCAAAACGCCACCGTCTTTTCCCATGTCACACCGCTCGCGGCATCATCATTCGCGGGCTTCGACTTCGGGTCATTCTTTTTGAACCCGGGATCAAACTCCCGGTACTGCCCCACCGTTACCTCGGTGACGCCCATGTAAAACGGCTGCGTGATCGTGACCTTGTGCGCTGGTTTCTCATCAAAATCGATCCGGTCGATGTCCTTGTGCATCTCTCCAAACCGCTTCTGACGCAGGTAATCCTCCAACGGAGGACCGTCCTGGCCCATGGTGAACGTACCGGGCTCGATGGGCATCAGTTTGATGCCAATAGAGTTGGTGACGGGCTCCGCGGATCGGCCCACGGAAGACACCGAAGGCACTGAAAGTACGAGGGGGATGAGGAAGAGGCGGCCAGGCTTCATGAGGTTCGTTTCAGGTCACCTGGTTCAGGGCACCACGCGCACGCTCAATGAGGTGAGCGTCACACTTCCTGATGAGGTGAAGGTGAATTCGTTGGTGCCCCGTTTGAGGGCTTGTTTCAACGCGGTGGAAGAAAGAGTGAGCGTGAGGTCGGATTTGCTGCGCGTGGATTTCAGCTCGTGGAGCGGCTGACCGTTGAGTGTCGTCACAGGTGGCTCGCTTACTTCCTCAGCTTTGAAAACGATTTCGAGGCTGGTTTCCGTGGCCATTGCTGGATCATCCGCAAGGAACAAGCGCGTCGTGGCAGGCATGCTGGCCTTAAGGTCTAAGGGCAAGGGCGTCTTGCTCACGGTGCCGTTGTTGGTGACGCTGCACGCATCGACAAAGAACTCCTTCGACTGGTGAGCGAGCCTCGATGGGTCGGCTAGCTCGGCGAGGAGCGGGTATTCGGCGGTGTTGTAGAAGTTGAAGGTGTAAAGACCATCCGCTCCACGTGCCCAAAGCGTTGCGGCAGCGGCACGCAGCGTCTCCGGCGTGCCGTAGCGGGCGAAGCCGCGCGGCATCCGCTCGATCACTCCATACACGGGCACGCGATGCCGGTGCGCGAGGGCAACCCACTGATCCAGCTCGTTGGAGATGAATGTAAAACCGTTGCCGGCAATGACGGCGTCGATCCATCCCGCCTTCAGCCATGCTTCAACATCGAGTCCAATTTCCCTGGCGCGAGCCGGGCCATCGGGAACACGGGTGACCAGGCGCAGCGCGTGCCCGCGACGTTTCGCGGCTTCATCGAGTATGGTGCGCGCGGCGCGGACAAACTCGGTGAGGACGGCTGCGTCGACCTCACCATCGCGGAAGAACTTTGGATAGCGCAGCCAGTCCAGTTCCACACCGTCGAGGTCGTAGCGTCGGCAGGCCTCGCGCAGGATTGCGAGATAGTGGCTGCGCACCTCCTCCTTGGAATAGTCGTAGAGCAGCTTCTCGCCATTCACCTCGCGGCTTGGACCCGCTCGTAGTTCCAAAGGCTGCGTTTGCACTCTTGCCCACATTTCCTGAGGACCTGGTCGCGCCGGGTCATTCAGCCAAGGCAAGAACTCGTGGCACCACTCGGCATCCGAGGGCGGCTGGAGAAACCAATGCCGGTGCGTGCGCCGGAACTCATCCCAAAGGTGTGCCCAGTTGAAGTAGGCGTGATGCTTGTCGTTCATGCGCATCGAGAGGAAGAAAGTGCGGCCATCCCGCTTCCAGAACTGGAGGATCGCCTGAAGCGGATCGTCCCCAAGTGCTGCAATGGGAGCACGTTTCAGTTCCCAGATGGGCGGGCCGAAGTTGCCGCAATAGGCAAGCCCGGTAGCGGCGGTCTTTGCGAGCGGTCCCATCCGCAGCGCGAGGTAGTCCTCGGGCGAGCGGATGGCTGGTAGCGGAATCGGTTTACCCGCAGGGACCCAGACACTGTCGTGATGCTCTGGGTACGCGGGCCACTTCAGGTCATCGCTGTCGTTGTTGAACAGGATGCGAGGCAGCCCGCGACTTTCGAGGGTGGCGTCGAAGCTGGTGCCAGCAGCGTGCAGCGCAGCCAGTGACGCGAGCAGAAGGGCGGAGAAAAGGGGCAGTTTTGCCTTCATGGTTGGAGGTCATACCACTAGATCCATGCGACGTGGCTTTCTTAGCTTGCGAGTGATCCGCTACCGGCTGAACCCGAGAGGACAAGAGCCGCGCCCAAGACGAAGTGCCTTGCCCATCTATGCTTGGTC
>JBILKV010000077.1:0-18758 GCA_044376515.1 Chthoniobacteraceae bacterium
TCTGGGCCCTCCGCGGTTGCCCGTGGGGGCCGTCATGTTTCCTCCATGTCGGAGTTTTGGATAATGTTTTTATTTTGCATCTGCACGGAACCGGGGTGATTTGTCCTCTGGTTTGGAAAATGCAAACTGCTGATTGCAAGTAATTTGTACGAAAAAAATTTGGTTTCTGCGCGGCTGAGGATTTCTGGGCGCATTCCATTGCAAATCAGTTGCAATAAATTCCGAAAACTGCTGAATTCGCCGGCATGAAGTCAGTACCAGTCTCTCTCCGGTGTTCCCTCCTGCTGACCGCGGGCGCCTTCACCCAGACGGCGGCCTTTGCGGAGGCAGACCCCCACGCATCCTCCAGCGCCGCAGCGCGTCTGGATACGATCGTCGTGACTGCAAGTCCGATCGGCAGGACGCTCTACGAGCAGGCCCAGCCTGTGAATATTCTCGACGGAAGCGAGTTGAGGTTGCGCCTTGCGCCGACTCTTGGGGAAACCCTCGGCCAGCAGGCTGGGATCAGCTCCAGCTATTTCGGGCCGGTTTCAAGCCGGCCGGTCATTCGTGGGCTTGCCGACGACCGGGTTCAGATTTTGAGCAACGGCAACACCAACCTTGACCTCTCCAACGTGAGCGCCGACCACGCGGTGGCGGTTGACCCGCTCACCATCGACCGGATTGAGGTGGTGCGCGGGCCGGCCGCACTCATGTACGGCCCCAACAGCATCGGGGGCGTGGTGAACCTCATCGACAACAGGATCGCCGAAAAGCCATTGGAACCCAACACACTTGGAACCCCCCTGCGCGGCGCATTCAGCGGGCGTTATGACTCGGTCGACAGCAGCGGCGCGGGCTCCGGCATGGTGAAGTTCGGCCTCGGGCCCATGATCTTCCACCTCGACGGGTTTCGTCGCAACTCCTCGGACCTTCGGATCCCCAAGGAAACACACACGGCGGCGGAAAAAATCAAGGATCCGGACAACTCGGTCTCCGGCCGCTTGCCCAACAGTGCGTCCCGGAGTGACGGCGGCGCCGGCGGGGCCTCAGCCGTGTGGGACGACGGTTTTTTCGGGCTTTCGTACTCGGGGTTTAACTCCACCTACGGAGCCGTTCGCGAGCGGGGCGTCCTGATCGACCTGCGTCAGAGACGCTGGGATGCGCGCGGCTCCTTCCTTGCTCCGGTCAAGGGGATCAAGGCAATCAACTACAAGCTTTCCTCCACTGACTATCAGCATCAGGAGGCGGGCGACGGCGAATTCCAACTCTTCAAGTCGCGGGGTACGATGGGCCGGTTGGAGGTGGTGCATGAGAAGGTCGGCCTCCTTGAGGGAGCCATCGGCTACCAGATGCAGCTCTCGGACATGTCGGTGAACTCCGCCGACCCGGGCCATGTCTTGCTGCCGGAGAGCAAAAACCGGATGCACTCCCTCTTTCTCTTCGAGGAAATCGCCCTCGATCCGATCCGCTACCAGTTTGGGGCTCGTTTTGACCGCTCCGTGATTCAAAGCGGTGACCGCTCTTACCACGGCCTCTCAGGCACACCGCCTGACCTTGCGGTTGACGACGGTATTTCGGTCGAGGCGCCTTCCCGCTCTCGCGAGTTCAACGCCTTCAGTCTCTCGGCAGGAGCTGTTTATGACATTAACAAGCAGTTTGCCATCGCTTTGAACACCGGGTTTACCCAGCGGCCCCCGACGGCTGCGGAGCTCTTCTCGAATGGTCCGCACCATGCGACCGGCACCTACGAGCAGGGAGATCCAAACCTCGGACTCGAGCGTGCCCTGACCTTTGACCTTTCCCTCCGGAAGAAAACCGGCCGGGTCACTGGAAGCGCCAGTGTGTTCTTCAACCACTTCAACCGTTTCATAGCGCTTGCCCCCACGGGCAACCGCGTGGATGTCGACGAGGATCCAACTTCAGAGGAATTTTTGGACCAGTACCAGTTTCGCGCGACTCGTGCCAACTTGTACGGGGCGGAGGCGGAGTTGGTTTTCCATCTCCTCGAGCCCACGGTGGAGGAACCCAAAGGCGGTGCCGCCAATGCAGCCAACCCGCAAAAGATTCTCCAGGGGCTCCACCTTGATTTCCGCACGGACTACGTGCGGGCGCAGGACCAAACCACCGGGCGGTCCCTCCCGAGGATCACCCCCCTTCGAGTGCAGGCCGCACTGGTTCATGACTGGCACGGGCTCCAGTCGCGTGTGGAAACCCAGCACGTTGCCCGTCAGAACCGCACCGCTGAAAAAGAGGAGCGCACCGCAGGGTACATGCTGCTTAACGCCTCCGTGAGCTACCAGTTCAAGGCAGGGCCATCCAATCTCGAGTTTTACGTGCGCGGCACCAACCTCACCGATCGGGACGCCCGCCTCCACACCTCGTTCCTCAAGGAAGTTGCTCCGCTGCCGGGCCGCGGCGTGCAGGTCGGGGTTCGTGCCGATTTTTAGGTGGGTGCAAACTCCTTCCCGGACCCGCGGCCCAGTGAGGGGACGCACTGTCCGGGAAGGAGCCCTTTTGTTCGCGGGTTTTTCCGGCGGCGTTCTGCAAGTGCACCGCGGATGGGATCCAGGTGATCCTCTCGGGGACCAGTGGCGGGGGATGATACCACGTATCTGAGTTTTCTGGATTATGAGCGATGGGAACCCCGTAAATCAATCGTTCCGCCTTGTTGAGAAAAGCGGCGCGGATTTTCGCCGAATCTGACGCCCCGCAAGTGGCATTTCTCTTTCAGCCCATGGCAACGCCATGGGAAAACCGTCCCCAAAAAAGAATACGCCCTGAAAGGGCACACACACATGCGCGGCCCATCCGAAAGTGTGGCTTCCTCATGGGGCGCCAGGGCTTCATGTTTGATAACGGATCAAACCCACGGCGTTGCCATGGGCTGCGAGTGGCCTACCCCTTCGGGGCGGAAACACTCCGGTTATCATTGAGAGTTGGTATGAGAGGCCACAACGCGCCCGCTCGACTCGGAGGACGCACTTGAAGCACGGCCCTCATTCTAGGAACCAGCGTATCGCTGAACGGCACGCGTCCCTCCTGAATCCGGCGACATCAGAGCTTGGAAACTTGAGGTCCCTGTTTGGTGTCCTTGACCGCCCAACCACGCGCGGAGATTGCGTCGCGTAGCAGGTCGGAACGCGCCCAGTCTTTGGCGGCTCTCGCAGCCTGACGCTCTTCCACCAGAGCAAGCACTGCGCCGGGCACGGCAGCTTGCTGCGGCGCCAGTGCCAGAATCGAGTTCAACCGCTCGAATTCCGCGAGGGTACTTGCCGCCCCGCCCGGGGACAGCTCGCCGGAATCCATCGCGCGGTTGGAATCACGTAACCAGTCGAAAAGTTTTCCAAGGGCCCCCGAGATGTTGAGGTCCTCGTCGAGCGCCCTGAGAAAATCTTCGCAGGGACTTGCAGCCGCGGGGGACGCAGGCTCCGGCGACGCGCCGGCGCTGTGTGAGGCGAGTCGTTCCATCCATGCATCAAGCCGACTCAGTGCCGCCCGTGCAGCGTCCAGTCCAGGCAGCGTAAAGTTCAGAGGCAGGCGGTAGTGCACGCTCAGGAGCGCGTAACGGATCTCTCTGCCCGAATACCCGCGTTCCAGGAGGTCGCGCAGCGTGTAGAAGTTTCCCGCCGACTTGCTCATCTTCTGGCCGTCGACCATCAGGTGGGCGCAGTGGAGCCAGTAGCGCGCAAACTGAAGTCCTGTAACGCATTCGGACTGCGCGATCTCGGCCTCGTGATGCGGGAAAATGTTGTCTACACCGCCGCAGTGGATGTCCAATTGGGGCCCCAGCAGTGCCGTGGCCATCGCACTGCATTCGATGTGCCAGCCCGGGCGCCCGCGGCCCCAGGGGCTTTCCCAGTAGACCTCCCCGTCCTCCTCCTGCCAGGCCTTCCAGAGCGCGAAGTCCCCGATGGATTCCTTTTCGTATTCGTCGTTTTGGACTCTGCCTGAGGGGCGCAGTTCCTCCAAGTTCAGGTGTGCGAGACACCCGTACTTGGGAAAGCGGGCGATGCGGAAATACACGGAACCGTCCTCCGCCTGGTAGGCGATTTCCTGCTCCTGCAGGACGCGGATCATTGCGATCATCCGCGCGATGTATTCGGGTGCCGTGGCTGCGGGATAATGGTTGGCCGATTTGATCCGGAGCGTTGCCAGATCCTCGAAGAAAGCCGTCTTGTAGCGGGCTGTGAACTCCGCGAGCGGGACGCCCGCCTTCCGGCAGCCCGCAATCGTCTTGTCGTCCACGTCGGTGAGGTTCATCACGCGATCCACCTGGTAGCCGCGCGCTTCGAGGTGGCGCTGCAGCAGGTCCTCGAAGATGTAGGCGCGGAAGTTGCCGATGTGTGCGTAGTTGTAGACCGTCGGCCCGCAGGTGTACATTTTCACGGCGCGTCCGGCCGGGTCCAATGGCACGAAGGGTTCTGCGGTTCGGGAAGCGGTGTTGAACAGGGAGACGGGCATGACGACTTGAGGGGATGGATCAGAAGCTGTTTTTCGGGGTGGCTTTCCGGCGTTCAAGTGGCCGCCGGATGGTCCGGCATGAGGACGCAGGCCACGGCCAGAGCGGCGATGCCTTCGCCCCTGCCTACGAATCCCATGCGTTCGTTGGTGGTCGCCTTGACTCCAACCCGGGCGGGAGGGAGGCCTGTCGCCGCGCCGAGCCGTTCGCGCATGGTTGCAACGTAGGGTCCCACTTTTGGAGCCTCGGCGATGAGCGACGCGTCGATGTTGATCAGGCGGCCCCCTTTTTCGTGTACCAGCGCCATGACGCGGCGCAGCAGTTCGAGCGAGCTGATGCCGCGAAAGGCCGGATCCGTGTTTGGAAAATGCTGGCCGATGTCGGCCTCGCCCACTGCTCCGAGAATGGCGTCCGCGATCGCGTGGGAGAGGACGTCCGCGTCGGAATGGCCGTCAAGGCCGCGCTCGGAGGGAATCTCGACCCCGCCCAGAATCAGGGGCCGGCCGGCGATGAAGGCGTGAACGTCGTACCCGATGCCGGAGAGGGGCAGCTGGGCGGTGGTTGCGGCGGACAGGTTGCTCATTCGACGGAAATGTCCATGGTCCCGTTCCATGCGCGCACGCTGATCTTGTCGGGATCATCGGAGCGCGGAGTGAGGTCGGCGCGGCCTCCGGCGGCCTCAACCAGAAGCTTTCCCGCGGCGACGTCCCAGAGGCTGACGGCCTGTTCGATGTAGGCGTCGAGCCGGCCGCAGGCCACGTAAGCCAGATCCAGCGCGGCGCTTCCCATGAGGCGGCATTTGCGTGCCCGGTGGACGTACTTTTCGAGAATAGCCGTGGCGTGCCGCGCGATCTCGGGGGATTTGGACATCCCGACGGAGACAACAGCCTCTGACAACCGGGTGCGCGGGCTAACCTTGATTGGCGCGCCGTTGAGGAGAGGAACCCCGCCGCGTTCCACTTCCCAGAGTTCGTCCCGCATCGGGTCGTAGATCACGCCGAGAACGATCTCCTGTTTGTGGCGCAGCGCGATGGAAATGCAGAAGTGGGGGATCGAATAAAAGAAGTTCACCGTGCCGTCGATGGGGTCGACGATCCACTGCCACTCACTGTCCTGTGTGCCGGCGATTCCCTCCTCCCCGTAAATCGCGTGGCTTGGAAACGCCCCAAGGAGCGTCTCCGTGATGAGTTCCTGGGACTGCACGTCCAAATCCAGTTTGATGTCGTGCGCGTACATCCCGGCAACCTCGAGCGGTTTGCCAAAGTGGGAACGAATCAATGCGCCCGCGGCCCGGGCGGCTGCGGTTGCGACGGAAAGCGGTTTGGATTCAACATGGGTGGCGGGTGCGGTCATTGGAACGGGTTTCAAAGGCGGAGGTTGGACTGAGCTTCGGGGAGGGATGCGTCGGACAAAAGGTGGGAACTGGCGGGGCCTCAGTTCGGGCGCTGCGGTGCCGCGGCCCTCGGGGCGATCGGGGCCAGCAAGGCCAGCACGGCCGCCACAATTTCCTGCGGTTCCGCAAGCCGGCCCAACCCCTCGTAGCCGCATGCGAGGATGCCCTCGGCAGGGCCTACAAATTGCGCTCCGCGGGTTTTCAAGGTGGCGACATGTTGTTGCGTGGCCGGGTGGAGCCACATGTTGCCATTCATGGCGGGCGCGATCAAAAGCGGTGCACGCGAGGCCAGCGCAATCTCCGTCAGTGGATGGGCCGCGAGGCCGAGGGCCAGTTGCGCAATCAGGTCCGCGGAGGCGGGGGCTACCAGTAGAAGTGTCGCGCGGTCGGCCAGCGCGATGTGAATGGGCCTCCAGTCGGACTGCGCGGCGTCGGTGGCGCGGATGACGGGGTTGCGCGAAAGCGTCTGGAGGGTAAGGGGGGTGATGAACCGCTCGGCCGCCTCGGTCATGACGACGTGGACCTCGGCGCCCTCCTTGACCAGACGACTGGCGACGTCCGCCGCCTTGTACGCGGCGATCGAACCGCTGACTCCGAGAATCACCAACGGGTTTCGGGCTTCAGCGCTCATAGGCCGCTCGTGGCTGGAAGCAGTCTGGCGCTGCGCATCCGCTCGCTTTCCATGATGGCGAGAAAGAGCCGCTGGTCCTCCTCCGCATCGCCGCTGACAAGCAGGTAGGCGTAGTCGCGCCAGCATTCCATTTCGCGTTCCGCGTTCCGCAACCGCAGGGTGAGTTGCTCGGGGCTTTCGGTACCCCTGCCGTTGAGCCTCCGGGTGAGCACCTCCATGCTTGGGGGGATGAGAAAAACGTCCACCAGCGACTGTGTGATCACCGTGTCGCCGCAGTCGCGGATCGTACGGGCCCCCTGGACGTCGACGTCGATTAGCACATCGGTCCCACTCGCGAGGTGTGCCTTCACGCTACTGCTTAACGTGCCGTAGTAATTGTCGTGGACCGCCGCCCATTCCAGAAAGTGGCCGGAGGCGATTGCCTCCTCGAATTCTTCGCGGCTCAGGAAGTGGTAGTCGACGCCGTTCCGCTCGCCGGGACGCGGTGCGCGCGTCGTGCAGGAGACCGAGTAGACGCAGTGGGCCCGACTGCGGATCCCGTTGAGGAGCGTGCTTTTGCCCGCACCCGAGGGAGCCGAGATCAGAAACAGAATACCGTTTCTTTTGGTGTGAAAGGGCAAGCTCGGGGCGGCGGGGTTCATGGCTATTCGATGTTTTGGACCTGCTCCCGGATTTTCTCCAGTTCGGTCTTTGCGCCCACGACCCAGTGCGAGACGGAGACGTCGTTGGATTTCACGCTGAGCGTGTTGAGTTCCCGCGCGACTTCCTGGGTCAGGAACTCGAGCGTGCGCCCCAGGGCACCCGAGTGGCCCAGCAGTTTTTCAAACTGCTGAAAGTGGCTTTCAAGCCGGGTGAGTTCCTCGCTGATGTCGGAGCGGTCCGCGAAGAGTGCCAGTTCGCGCAGGAGTCTATCCGGATCCGCGGCAAGGTCGACCTCCGCCGCATGAAGTCGCTCGAGGAGTTGCCTGCGATGAAGGGCTGTGATCTCGGGAACCCGCGTGCGCACCTCACGTGCATATTCGCGGAGTGTTGCGATCCGCGACGCGAGGTCTTGGGCCAGCGCGGCGCCCTCGGCTTCGCGCATCGCAAGGACTCCCCTGAGGGCCTGCTGGAGGGCGTCCTCGAGTGTGGGCCACACTGCATCCGGATCGAGGTCCTGTCCGGGGGAGAGGAGGACTCCGGGGGCACGCAGGACAGTGTCGATACTCAGCCCGTCTTCGAGTCCCAACTCCCGTTGGAGCAGCCGCATAGACTCGGCATACAGGCGTGCCAGGGGCAGGTCGATCACGCCCGCCGCCGCTTGGCCGCCCTCGGGCAGCACCGTGCATCCCGCCTGAACGCGGCCTCGGGTCGCGACCGACTGGATCCTTTCACGGACGCGGGGCTCCAACGGATAAAGCGGCCGCGGCAGGGTCAGCGCAATGTCGAGGTGCTTGCGGTTAAATGCCTGGAGCTCGAACACAAACCGGAACCCGTGCCCGGTCGCCTCGCCCCGGCCATAGCCAGTCATACTGCGCATGGGGTGGTGGCTGACGGCGGTTAATCCAGCAAAAGCGCGGCGGCCTGCGCCACGTCCTTGTCCCCGCGTCCGGAGAGGTTGAGCACGAGGATTTCGGAGGGATCCATTTCCGGGGCGGCCTTGAGCACGTGCGCGACGCCGTGCGCGGATTCAAGCGCAGGAATGATCCCCTCGGTGCGTGAGAGGTGTTGGAAGGCGTGGAGTGCCTCGTCGTCGGTGGCATAGGCATAGCCGATGCGTCCCTGGTCCCGAAGGTAGGCGTGCTCCGGTCCGATGGCGGCGTAGTCGAGGCCGGCGGAAACCGAGTGGGTGAGTTGGATCTGGCCGTCGTCGTCGGTGAGAAGGTAGGTGCGGGTGCCCTGCAGCACCCCCAGTTTTCCGCCTTCGAAGCGCGCCGCATGTTCCCCCTGACGGATCCCTCGGCCGCCGGCTTCGACTCCGACCATGCGGACCGAGGCATCATTGAGAAACGACCAGAACAGGCCGATGGCGTTGCTCCCCCCGCCGACGCAGGCAACCAGAAGGTTCGGCAACCGGCCTTCCCGCTCCAGCACCTGAGCGCGGGTCTCCTCGCCGATGACGCGGTGGAAGTCGCGCACGATCATCGGGTAGGGATGCGAACCAAGGGCGGAGCCGAGGATGTAATGGGTGGAACGGACGTTGGTCACCCAGTCGCGCATTGCTTCGTTGATAGCCTCCTTGAGGGTGGCCTGTCCCGCGGTCACCCCCACGACCTTGGCGCCCAGAAAGCGCATCCGCGCCACGTTGAGCGCCTGGCGTTCCATGTCCACCGCGCCCATATAGATGATGCATTCCATCCCCGCGCGTGCGCACACCGTGGCGGTGGCAACGCCATGCTGGCCGGCACCGGTCTCGGCGATGATCCGGCGCTTGCCCATCCGGCGCGCGAGAAGAATCTGCCCCAGGGCGTTGTTGATCTTGTGGGCCCCGGTGTGAAGGAGATCCTCGCGTTTGAGGTAGACTTTGGCACCGCCCAGTTCGCGGGTGAGGCGCTCAGCAAAGTAAAGCGGCGTGGGGCGTCCGGCGAAGTCCTTGAGGGAGTCTGCGAGTTCGTCCTGGAACGTCTTGTCCTGGCGGGCCGCCGCGTATTCGTCCGCAAGCGTGTTGAGCGCGTCCATGAGCGTTTCGGGCACAAACATTCCACCATAGGGGCCGAAGTGGCCGTGCTGATCCGGGAGCGATTGGAGGTCTACCATGCCACCAATGTAGGAAGGGAGTCGCCCGCCTGCCAACGCAAACCGCCCTGTGGGGTTGGTCGGTGCGGACCGGCAGGCTGCGTCCAAATGGGTGGTTGCGCCGATGAGGGCAGCGGGTACGCTTCCGGGCCTATGGATTTTCAGGACCGGATTGACGCGGATATCAAGGAGGCCATGAAGGCGAAACAGGCGATGCGCCTCGGGGTGTTACGCATGCTCAAGAGTGCCCTCAAGAACGCGGCTATCGAGCAGGGAGGGGCGGACGTGCGCCTTCAGGAGGAGGCGGCTCAGGCCGTTCTCCGGAAGGAGGCTAAAAAACGGCAGGACTCCATCGAAGGATTTCAAAAGGGCGGACGGCCAGAGCTTGCCGACAAGGAGCGGGAGGAACTCGCCGTGCTGGCCGACTACCTGCCGAAACCGCTGAGTGCTCCGGAATTGGACACGCTTGTCGGCGAAGTCATCGCAGCATTGGGGGCTACCTCCAAGGCCGCGATGGGGCAGGTGATGAAGCTGGCCACCGAGAAGGCGGCCGGGCGGGTGGACGGCCGGTCGCTGAGCGCTGCGGTGAGCGCCCGGTTACAGTAGCGCGGGCGACCGATTTTTTTACGGAATGCACGCACTGCTGGTCGCCGCGGGCGCCTCCCGCCGCATGGGCTTTGACAAGTTGCTCGCGCCGCTGGGTGGGGCAACCGTGCTCTGGCATTCCATCCGCGCCATGGCTGCCTGTCCCGAAGTGGAGGGAATCACCGTGGTCACACGGCCCGAACTCTTCGGGCAGGTCGAGCAATGGGCGAAGTCCGCCGCTCCGGGCAAGCCCCTTGGGATGGTCGCGGGCGGTGCGGAACGGCACCTCTCGGTGTGGGCCGGGTTGCAGCGACTGGAGGGGGAGGTGGATTTTGTGGCGGTCCACGATGCCGCGCGTCCACTGGTGACGCCCCGTGCGGTCGCGGGGTGCCTCGCGCTGGCACGCCTTCATGGGGCGGCCAGTTGTGCCGCGCCCGTCTCGGACACCCTCAAGCGCGCCGACGCCGCGCTCAAGGTGTGCGGCGCGGTCGACCGCACCGGCCTTTGGGGCATGCAAACCCCCCAGATTTTCCAACGCTTGCTGTTGGTCCGCGCCTACGAGGCGGTGTTGAAAGGGGGCGGGTTGGTGACGGATGAGGTTTCCGCGGTGGAGGCCCTCGGTCTGCCGGTGGCGCTCCACCACAATGAGGACTGGAACGTGAAGGTGACCTACCCCGCAGACGTCGCCCTTGCCGAATTGATGTTGGCGGGCCGGAACGCCGCCGAAAGGGAGGGCGTTTCGTGAACGTGGGTTCCCAGTATCGAGTGACGACGCTTGGCAACGGCGTGCGGGTTGCCACGGCCTGGATGCCGCATTTGCGCGGGGTGTCCGCAGGGATTTGGGCGACCGTCGGGGGCCGGCATGAGCGCGAGGGCGAATGCGGGCTGGCGCATTTTCTGGAGCACCTCCTGTTCAAGGGAACCTCCGCCCACTCCGCCCGGGAGTTGACCCTGGCGGTGGAGGGGGTCGGAGGGTATTTCAATGCTTTCACCACCGAGGACCACACCTGTTATTACGCCAAGGCGGATGCCGCTCATTTCGAACGGCTTGGGGAAGTGCTGGTGGAGATGTACCTGGACGCCCAGTTTCCCGAAGCCGAGTTGGAGCGCGAGCGCGAGGTGATCAGGGAGGAGATCCTTTCCCTGAGCGATGCACCGGCCCAGTGGGCGGAGGATTTGCTTTCCGCCTGTCTCTGGCCGGAGCATCCGCTGGGCAATCCGCTGACCGGGACGATTGAAAGCGTCTCGCGGCTCCGGCGCAGCCATCTGCAGGCGTTCCGCAAGAAGCATTACACGGGGCGAAACACGCTCTTTACGGTGGCCGGGCCGGTTCCGCACGAGCGGGTTCTTGCGGCGGTTCGGGCGGCTTTGGAAAAACTGCCGAGGGGTCGTCCCTCGCCGATGCGACCCGCCGGGGGATTCCGCACGGGAGTCCGGGTGGCGGAGGAGGACACCGGACAAGCGCATCTGGCGCTTGGATTTCGCGCCTGCAGTCGGACGGATCCGCGGCGCTTTGCCCTCAAGCTGGGGTCGGTTTTGCTTGGTGAAAACATGAGTTCCCGCCTGTTCCAGAACCTGCGGGAGCGCAACGGTTTTTGTTATTCGGTGCAGAGTTCCACCGTGGCGCTGGAGGAGACGGGTGCGCTTTGCATTTACACGGATCTGGACGTCTCCAAGCTGGAGCGTGCGGTGAAGGCCATCCGGCGGGAGGCGGCGGGACTTTCCGCGCGCCCGCCTTCGCGCGCCGAATTGCGACGCGCCCAGCAATACTGCATTGGCCAGAACCGCATCGCCTTGGACTCGGCCACTCAGCAGAACTGCTGGATGGCGGAGTCGTTGATGGCGTTTGGGCGGGTGGTGGAGGTCGAGGAAGTTGAAGGTTCGCTGCTGGCGGTGACTGGCGCGGAGGTGCGGGCAGCGGTTGCGGATTGGCTGGATTTCAAAAACGTGGCGGCCGCTTTGGTTGGGCCGGGCGTAGGGGCGTCGGAGTTGCGGGCGATGGTGAGGGGCTGATCGCCATTGCTTTTCCGCTGCACTGTCCGCTTTTTGAAGGGAAGCTCCTGCAGCATCCGCCCAGGTCCGGCTGTTGGCGGCACACCCACCCCGTTGTTCCTCAAGCGTCAGGCGAAGTGCAAGGGGCTGCGGGACTATCGGTTGCTTCGGATATGGTGCTGACACCACGTATCTGAGTTTTCTGGATTATTAGCGATGGGAACCCCGTGAATGAATCGTTCCGCCTTGTTCAGAAAAGCGGCGCGGGTTTTTGCCGAATCGGACGCCCCGCAAGGGGCATTTCTCTTTCAGCCCATGGCAACGCCATGGGAAAACCGTCCCCAAAAAAGAATACGCCCTGAAAGGGCACACACACATGCCCGGTCCATCCGAAAGCGTGGCTTCCTCATGGGGCGCCAGGGCTTCATGTTTGATAACGGATCAAACCCACGGCGTTGCCATGGGCTGCGAGTGGCCTACCCCCTCGGGGCGGAAACACTCCGGTTATCATTGAGAGTTGGTATGAGCATGCCGGCGACCAACTGGGCGGCACGCGCGCCGGCACCCGGGGCGCCCAGGGCGGCGATGACCTCGCGAAAGTCGGCTTGCTGGGCTTCCCGACGGGCTGGATCGAGGAACAAAGCCTCCACCACGCGCGCCAGCGCCGCCGGCGACGCTGCCTCCTGAAGGAGTTCGGGTACGATTTCCCTGTTGGCGAGCACGTTGGGCATGCCGATGTGAGGAACGCGGATCAGCAGTTTGCCCATGACATAAGTGATCGGAGTGACCTTGTAGGTGATCACCATCGGCAGGCCAAAATAGGCGGCCTCAAGCGTGGCGGTTCCCGAACAGACCATCCCCACGGTGGCCTCTTGCGCGAGGCTGTAAAACCGGCCGGTGCTGACCGGACAGAAGCCCGCATCAAGGTGGGCAGCCGCCAGGTGCTCGTTCATCCAGGCTTCCACCCGGGGATTCGCCGCGGACGCCTCGAAGCGTAACCCCGCGTGGCGTCGGCTCAGGATGCGCGCCGCCTCAAGCATGGCAGGGAAGAGCCGGTGGACTTCCCGGTCGCGACTCCCCGGGAACAGCCCGATCAAATCGCCTCGCCTCTTCACTCCCGTCTTGAGCGGAGCCAGCGAATCGAGCATCGGGTGTCCGACAAACTCGGCGTGCAGCCCCGATGCCTCGTAGAGCGGTTTCTCGAAGGGGAAAATGCACAGCATCAGGTCCAGGTAGCCCGCCATTTTGGGAATGCGACCCCTGTTCCACGCCCAGACCTGTGGGCTGATGTAAAAGATCGTCCGAAGGTTGGGGAGCCGGCTTTTGGCCGCGGCGGCGAGCCGAAGGTTAAATCCCGGGTAATCCACGAGCAACAGGGCCCGTGGTCGGGTGGCCTCGATTTCGGCGAGCATCCGCTTGAGCTGGGCCTTGAAGTAACCGTACTTGCGGACAACCTCCCAGATGCCCACCACGGCCTCCCCCGACCAGTCCAGAAACGGACCGTCGGCGAGCGCCGCAAGCCGCGGTCCTCCCGCGCCAAGAATGCGCAAATGGGGGCAGGCTTCCTTGAGGGGACGCAGCAACTCCGCTCCGCGGCGGTCGCCGCTCTCCTCTCCGGCCACGATATAGAGGAGTTCCTCCACGTTCAGCGGGGAGTGAAAGGGTGTTGGGCGTGGTTTTGCGCGATGCGTGCGGTGATCTCCAGGGCCAGTTCCAGGGCGGCCGTCCCCTCGCGGCCACTGACCTTGGGCTGCGCTCCGGCCTTGGCGCATTCCACGAAATCCGCCAGTTCCCGTTTGAGGGGCTCGCCCTTTTCGATGGGGACGGGCTCGCGCAGGATTTTCCTTCCGGCAAACTCGCTGACCAAAGTGGTGTCACCCGAGGCAAAAAGCTTGGCCAGCAGGGAACTCTCCTTCTGGTTTTCGGCGGCCATGCGGTACACAAAACCCTCCTGGCGCATGTAATCGAGGGACAGGTAACAGTCTTCCTGAAAAACGCGGATCTTGCGCATGCGTTCCGGGCTGACGCGCGAAACGGTCAGGTTGGCGACGCATCCGTTCTCAAACCGGAGCCGCGCGTTGGCGATGTCCTCGCTTTTGCTCAGAACCGCCACCCCCACCGCATCCATGGAGGTGACCGGGGAGCGCACCAAATGGAGGATGATCTCGAGGTCGTGGATCATCAGGTCGAGCACGACACCGATCTCGGTGGAGCGATTGGGGAAGGGAGAGAGCCGGTGGCTCTCAATGAATCGGGGTTGGTGCAACCGGGCTTCGAGGGCGGAGAGCACCGGGTTGAAGCGCTCGACGTGGCCTACCTGAAGAGCCAGTCCGTTTCGGCGGGCAAGTTCAACGAGGGCCCAGGCGTCCCCGGTTTTTTCGGTGATGGGTTTCTCGATGAGCACATGGCGTCCTTGCTCGAGGAGAAGTTTGCCAATCTCAAAGTGGAAAGGGGTCGGTGTCGCGACAGTCGCGGCATCCACGGCGGCGACGAATTCTTCGAGGGAAGGCGCGCACCGGACCCCGTGGGCCCGCGCCACTTCCTGTGCAGCGGAAAGGTTTGCGTCGTAAACGCAACAAAACTCGCCCGGCGCAACCTCCGCCAGAATGCGGGAATGCAGGCGCCCGATGTGGCCGGTTCCAACAACTCCAATGCGAAAAGACATCGGGACAAGTCTGTACCCTAAACCGCCCGCTGCCAAGCCGCCCGACTCGTCCTCAAGAGCGGGCTGCGCTCAGACAGGCCCGGTTCGTCCGCAGGGAGGGGCCCTGCGGAAGGTGCTGCCGGTCCCAACCCGTTCGAGTGGCCAGAAGTGCCGGTCTCCAATTTAGGCGCCCGGGGACGGATGCGGTTCCGAATGTTCCTTTCCACAGGTGGGGCAATGCCGCCAACCCGTATTCCATTGGGCGGGTAGGTTGGCAGGCCCGGCGGGTGCTGGGGGATGCGGGTCGGAGTCGATGCTTTCGGAGCCGAAGAGCGCCGCCATCATCGCCTTGCCCACGATGTTCATCAACATCCCGAACAGCGCCAAGCCGAGGAACATGGTGACCGCCGCAATCGCCCTTCCGGTGACAGTGACCGGATACATGTCCCCGTAGCCTACCGTGGTGAGCGTGACCACGCACCACCAACTTGCGGCGGGGACGGACGTGAACGGCGAGTCTTTAGCCCATTTGGCAGTCTTCGGATCGAGGGTGAGCTTTTCCTTGGGAAGCTCCTTGAGCATGTCCGCGTCGGTGAGGACCACCTCGATCAGTTCATTTTTTGCCTGCCACTCGCTCTTGACCTCGAAGGTGCCGTCGTACTTTCCAGTCCCCGAGATGGTGACTTTGCCCGAGGGTGCCAGCGAGCCGTGGATGTCGACATGGTCGTGCGAGTCACGCGAGCAGAAGACAAGATGGGAGTCTCCTTTTGCTTCGACCGAGACAAGACCGCCCGTCTGGTATTCGGCAAAGTACATCAAGGTGCTCGAGATGATCACCACAGAGAAAAGCGCCAGGAAGTAGATGGTGAGGTTCATCGCCAGCGGATTGCGTTTCTTGCTCTCCGCACTGGCCTGCTGTACGCGGGCCACCGCTTCTCTGGCGAGTTTAAGCACCCGCAGAACCCGCAGCACGCGGAGGACTCGCAGCACGCGGGCGGACTTGAGCGCCGTGATGTTGGCCATCTGCAGGAAGGTCGGCATGATGGCCAGAAAGTCGATCATCCCCCAGAAACTGAAGACGTAACCGATCCTACTTTTGGCGGTGATAATGTTGGCGATGTATTCGAGGGTGAAAATGCCCACGATCACCAGCTCCGTGTAATGGAACAAATCCTGATGTTCCGAATGAATGGCGTCCACCGTCTCCATCGCTCCCAGGATTGAGGCGGCGAAAATGATGACGTTCAGGAAGGCGTGCAGCATGTGATAGCTACTCGCGCTCGGGACATGGATCATCCGGTAGAGCCACTCGGGTCCGACCGGCTTGTACTCATGGATGTCGTGGGGATGGGCTGGATCGCTCATAAATTCGGGGGCCGACGCAGCATGTTCCATACCGCCGTCAGGGCTCATTTTGCAACCAGGCCCCTCTCGCGCCGTCCGCACTAAGAATCCCCACTCTGAGCGGTAGGATCTGACGGGTTTTGTGATACCCTCCGTCCATCCATGAATTCCTCCCGTTGCGCGTTTTTTCTGTCGGCCGTTTCGATCGGGGTACTTTCGGGAACCGGCGTCGCCGCCGCACCCGCGAAGATCGATTTCGCCCGTGAAATCCGGCCGATTCTTTCGAACAACTGCTTCCAGTGCCACGGTCCGGATGACAAAAAGCGCAAGGGGGGAGGAGCTCAGGGGCTCCGACTCGACACCGCGGAGGGGGCCTTTGCAGCGATGGAGGGCTCCTTCGCTGTGGTTCCCGGGAAACCGCACAAGAGCACGATTTTAACGCGGATTCATTCGACCGACGCTGACGAGGTCATGCCGCCGCCCAAAACAGGCAAAAAGATCACCGAGAAGGAGGCAGCCCTCCTGAGACGCTGGATCGAGGAGGGGGCCACCTATTCCGGCCACTGGGCCTACATCAAGCCCGTCAGACGGCACCCCCCCGGCGCTGGACATCCTGCTTGGAACGGCCATCCGGTGGATAGATTTCTCTACAGCCGGCTCTCTGCCGAGGGACTCAATGTGTCTCCCGAGGCTGACCGTCCTACCCTGGCGAGACGGGTGGCGCTGGACCTAACGGGCCTGCCTCCTTCGCTGGAGGAGTTGGAAGGTTTTGAGCGCGACCAGTCTCCGGACGCCTATGTTCGCTACGTGGACCGGATGCTGGCCAAGCCGGCCTTCGGGGAGCACTGGGCGCGGCTCTGGATGGATCTGGCTCGGTATGCCGATTCGGCGGGCTATCCCAGCGATCCGGGCCGCAGTATCTGGGCGTTTCGAGACTACACGATCCGCGCCTTCAACCAGAACAAGCCGTTTGACCAGTTCACCATTGAACAACTGGCGGGGGATCTCCTGTCCAACCCCACTGAGGAACAGATCATCGCGACGGCCTTCCACCGAAACACGATGACCAACAACGAAGGCGGAACCTCGGACGAGGAGTTCCGAACTGCCGCCGTGATCGACCGGGTCAACACGACTTGGTCGGTGTGGCTGGGCACGTCCATGGCGTGCGCCCAGTGCCACACCCACAAGTTCGACCCACTCACACAGCACGAGTATTTCAGTTTCTACGCACTGCTCAACCAAACGGAGGACGCCGACCGGAACGACGAGGCGCCCCTCCACTCGTACTACCTCAAGGAGGAGAGCGAGGCGAAAGCCCAGTTGGAGCGGAAACTCGCCGGTTTGGAGGAGCAGTTTAAAGCCCCGCTCGAGGAGTGGACACAGGGGTTTGTGGGCTGGGACGCCGCGTTCCCGCGAGCGGTGGCCTGGCATTCACCGAAAACAAGGGAGGTTCGCTCGATGCGCGGAGCGATCACGTCCGTGCGCGAGGACGGCTCCGTCCTCGTAGCGGCCACCGACAAGGCTAACGACAGGTACTCGCTGGACCTCCCCTTGGGCGAAGGTGCCTGGGGCGCCCTCAAACTTGAAACCGTCGCGGACGCAAAACTGCCCGGAGGCGGGGCCAGTCACGGTGCCAACGGTGCGTTTGTGCTCGACGCATTGCGGGCCACGCTGATCCCGGGTGGAGTGCCCGGGAAGCTGGCGCGGTTTGTCCGGGTGGAACTGACCGGGGCGACGCGACCGCTGCAGATCGCGGAGTTGGAAGTGTTTGCCGGCGAAAAAAACATCGCGGCATCCGCAGTGGCGGCTTCGAGCCCCGAAAATGGAGGCGCTGCCGCCGCCCGCGCGCTGGATGGACGGAGCACGGGTGGGGACACTTCCCTTGTGACCCGTGGGGAGAAACCGGGTGAGTTTCTGGAAGTGGATCTGGGAGCTTTGCAGCGTGTTGAAAGGCTGCGGATAACGGTTCCGAACAACGGGGGTTACTATCTGGGCGGCTTCAAGGTCGTCCTCCTCGACGAGGGCAAGAAACCCGTCTGGACCCGGGTGGAGGCCGACCTGCGGGAGACCGTCATCGCGTTTGAGCCGCAGGAGGGGACGGAATTGAAGTTTCGTGCGGTGCACGCGACTTCGGCCGCCGCTTCCTTTGAGCTCAACCCGGTGGCGGGACTCAAACCGAAGGACCCCGCTAACCGGAACAAGGGTTGGAACGTGGCCAACAGCGTAAAGCCGCAGGGCCTCACCCTGGTGCTGGAGAAGCCCTTGCAGGCAAAGAGCGGCGACGTCCTTCGGGTGGAGCTGGATTCCCAGACCCGCAAAAAGGAACAACACCTCGCCTCCTTCGCCGTGAAGCTGACCTCGGACCCGGGCGCGGAGTTGGCCGCGGAGATACCCTCCAACATGTCCGCGCTGGCGGTGCAGGCGCCCGAAAAAAGAACGCCGCAACAAACGGCCCAGTGGCAGGAGTTTTACGTCCGCAACTACGCCCCGGAGGCGAAAAAGGAGCGGGAGTCGCTGGCGGCATCCAAAAAAGAACTGGAGGCCATGAAGCCCAACACGGTTCCGATCCTGCGTGAACTGGCGGCGGACAAGCAGCGCGTTACCAAACTTCAGTTGCGCGGCAACTTTCAGAACCTTGGGGACGAGGTGTCCCCTGGAGTGCCGGCCGTGCTTCCCGGAATCACAGCCGCCGACGGCGCCAAGCCCAACCGCCTCGACATGGCGAAATGGATCGTGAGCCCCGAGAATCCCCTGACTGCCCGGGTGCTGGCAAACCGCTTCTGGGAGGCAATTTTCGGGGTGGGTATCGTCCGCACAAGTGAGGAGTTCGGCGCGCAGGGGGAAATGCCCGTCCACGCGGACCTGCTGGACTGGCTCGCGACCGAGGTGCTCCGGACGGGCTGGGACACCAAGGGCTTTTTGAAGCTGTTGGTGACCTCGGCCGCCTACCGCCAGTCGTCCGCGGTGACGCCCGAGGTTCAGGAAAAGGATCCCGAAAACCGGTTCCTCG